>DATMBC010000018.1 GCA_035559435.1 bacterium | reverse complement strand
GGCGGTGGTGGGGGCGGGTTGGCAAAGGTCGCGCCGCAGCAGAACTTGGGGATGCCGACGCCCGGGTCGGAGACGATCGATTTGCCGTCTTCGCTCACGGTCCCCTGCCCCATGATGCGCCATTGGTTGGAGCTCGGGTCGGCCTCGGGGGATTCATCGTAGTACCAGAGCTCGACCTTCTCGCCCGGCAACGCCCCGGTGTCGTTGTTCATGGTCACGGGAATCGGCTCGGAGGGGAAGGCGCCGCCGGGGCGGAAGAAGTAGTAGAGATAGACGGTGCGGGTGTTCACGCCCGCGGGCAGCGGGCGGATGGGGAGCCGATCGACGGTGACGGTACGGACGTTGATCTTGTCGATGGGTTGGCCGTCCCAGCCGATCAAGGTCGCGCCTTGGGGAATCTTCAAGGCGAAGTTCGGGATCTCGGGGGTCGTAACGGTCGCGGCGGCACCGGGGGTGATTTGGGTGAAGCTAGTGGTGTCGATGCCTTGCAAGAAGCTCGTTAAAGCGACGTTGTCCTGGCCCTCGGCGATGTGAACGGGCAGCACGATCGAGGAGGGAAATTCGATCGCCGGAGTGTTGTTGGTGTGGCCGTCGATCAGTATGACCTGATCGCCCCGCAGGATCGGGTTAATGAAGCGGTACTGGCCGGCTTCGTTCGTGACGGCGGTCTCCGTGCCGAGACGAACGATGGCACCCACGAAGGGGCGGTCGTCGGAGGCGTGCACGACGCGCCCGCTCAAGGTGGTGGTGCCGGCGGCAAGCACCTCGAGGGTGAACGTTTGATTGCGCGTGACCTGGCGGCCGTCGGAAAGGCCTCTTGCCGTAACGGTAACGGGATAGCTGCCGGCGGCGACGGCAGCGGTGGTTTTCAAGGTCAGAAGCACAGGCTGGAGCCGGGACAGCCGCGCCTGATTGAAAGCGGCCTCTAAACCCGCCGGCAGACCGGTGACCGTGAGATCGATGAGTTGCTGGTAGGGCCTTAACCCCGTGCTCGTCAGCTGAACGAGCGCGGCGGCGTTGCCGCCCAACGGAAGTTTGACGTTCCCCGGCGCGACCGCGATGGTGAAATCTTCGGTGACGAGAACGGTGAAGGGACTGGTGCTCGTGGCGGTGCCGGTGGCGTTGGTGACGGAGACGGGGCCCGTGGTGGCCGCTAAGGGCACGATGACTTTAAGTTGGGTCGGTGTCGCCTGGGAGACAACGGCGAGCGCGCCGTTGAAGCGAACTTGATTACTGCCCGGGCTCAGAGCGTCGAAGTTCTCACCGGTAATAGTCACTTCGCTCCCGACCGGCCCTTGCGTCGGCGCGAAGCCGGTGATGACGGGACCGGCGCTGCGCACCGTTAAGTTAATGAAGCCGGAAGTACCGCCCCCGGGAGCCGGATTGAACACCGTGATCGGGACAACGCCGGAAGTGGTAAGGAGCGCGCCCGGAATGGTCGCGCGAAGTTCGGTCGCGCTGACGAACGTGGTTGCAAGCGCTTGGGCGCCGAAGAACACTTGGGAGGCCAGGACGAAGTTGCTCCCCGTCAGGTTAATAATTTGATCGCCTTTCTTCGAAGGCACCTCGAGCGGCGCGACGTTATTCAGCACCGGCACGGGGTTTTGCACGGTGAAGCTCAAGGACTGCGACGCGCCGCCGGCGGGCGCGGGTGTGACCACTTTGACGCGGTAGACGCCGGCGGTTTTGAGGACCTCGAGCGGCACGTCGGCTTCGAGGTGCTCGGGGTCTTTCCAGCGGGTCACGAGCGGCTGGTCGTCGAGATGGACCTTGGAGCCATCGATGAACTTTTTGCCGATCGCGAGCAGCGCGGTGGCGGGCGCGGGCGC
>DATMBC010000017.1 GCA_035559435.1 bacterium | reverse complement strand
ACAAACCGCCAATTCCCCTGCGGAGCCGGTCCCATGCCGCTGACATAGGCCATGAGGCAGGCAATATCCGCCGCGTTGACCTCGCCATCGACATTGACATCGGCGCAGTAGGAACCCGGATAGATCGGCAGACCGGCGTCCAGCCAGCAGACATCGGCCAGATCGACGATGCCATCATCGTTGACGTCGCCGCGCGCAAACCCCGCCCACCGGGCTGCCCGCTGCGCGACCGCCATCGCATTGGCTTCGATCGTCGCCGGATTGTTGGATGTGCCATCGACGAAGAACATTGCCTGGTGAATCGCGGCCATGCCATGCGGCGGCAGGGTGAAGGGCGGGTTGATCAGCGCGCCGCTGGGATCCGACATGAAATCCGCGCTGCGTGTCGGTTGTTCGCGGACCGTCTTCCACCAGAAGTATGCCATCCCGACGCTGTTGACCCAGGTGATGCAGGGGCAATAGTCCCATTGACAGCAAGAGAGGAGATCCCAGACCGCGATGCGATAGGCGGGATTGCCGGTTGGGTCACTGCCGGCGTAGCGGGAAGGTTGATCGGGATCCAGCATTCCGCATGCGGTCCCCGGCGATTGCGTGTCCCAGACGAAGTACCCATTGCAAGCATCGGAGTATCGCCCGGTATTGGCGCCGCCGGCGATGTCCCAGTCGCAATACGTGCCCGCATGCCAGGGACCTTTGGGCCAATCGTCGCGGTTTTCCAGTTCCCAGCGAAAGAGCACAAAGTCCCCATACGGGGCCGCCGCGCTGGAAACCACCGTCTGCGTCACTGTCACTCCGGCCGCCGGCGGCAGCGACGACGATGTGTCGACCAGCGTGTCGGAGTAACTGGCCACCACGATCTCTCCGGTGATTGGCAGGGGCTGGCCGGGGCACCCCTGGGTGCGGATTTCTCCGAGCGGCACATCGACCCACTTGTCGAAACCGCAGCGCCCGGCGAACGGCACCAGGTTCGGGACAAAGAGCTTGTAGCCGTAGAGCGAGGCGCGAAACACCACTCCCGACTCGTTTGAGTCGGCCGCGAGGATGAAGCTGCCCGAGTAGATCGGTTGGTCGCCCGGCGAGGAGCCGCAAGTCCACGCAAAGTCATCCAGCGACGCATCGCCCAGCGAGCCATAATTGTGGATCTGCAAACGGCCGCAGCCGAAGGCCACCCAGGCGGTATCGGCTGCGTCCACCGCCGCGCAGGGGAGAGTGCGCGCCCCAGGGGTTGAATCCGAGGCCGCCGCCTGTGTGGAGATCGCGCCGCCAATCAGGCACGCTGAAGCGATGATCAAAATCCCGGATCGATGCAATGAATGACGCATGGGAGTCGCCTCCCGTCGCAAAAAACCGTTGTCGCAAAATCTCAAGAGTCAATATACCCCGCGCCGCCGTGATGCAGGAGTCCCCCGGGGGCTTTTTGACATCTGCCAAGTTCGCGATGGTCGCGCGAGCATCCGCCCACGGCGCCGCGATCCATACCCAAAGTGGGCCTTGATTTTGCGGCCGGAAATCGTCGATATTTCCGATACCGGATGGATCACCAACCATCCGGCCACGGCGCTATCGTCTAGGGGTTAGGACGGATGGTTCTCAGCCATCAAACCGGGGTTCGAATCCCCGTAGCGCTACCAATTTCTCCCTCAACAACTTGGCGCAGTTCCCATCGCCCGCCTTCCCCGACCGAAAGTCTCCGACTTTTGGGCGGTTTGGTTGTATTTTGGGTGTCGTCCGCCGTTTGCAGGCCCCGAGACGGACATCGTGCAGAGACATTGTGAAGACTCCCCGCACTATAGCGCGGCGGTGCGGCTTGGCGGCTTTGGTGTCGCTGGGCTGGCTGGCCGTCCTGGCGCCGGCGGCGGCCGGGCAGCCGCCCTCCTGGGCGGTGCGGCTGGAGTGGGCCGATGCGGTCTCGCACCAGGGCTATGCCGATTCGACCTTTGCCGACCGGGCGCAGGATTCGGCGTTGGGGCTGGCGGAGGCCATCCTTGTCGAATTAAGCGCCGCGGCCGTCTGCGATTCCGCCGCCTGCCGCCAAACGCTCGCCCTCATGGGGGACTTTGCCTTGCGCGATCGCGACTATGCGCGCGCGCTGGCCTACTGGGAGGAGGCGGGGGCCTACGGCGGCGCCGCTGATCTCGACTTGTCACTTCGCCCGTGTCTGCTGATGGCTGTCGGCGCCGACCAGATTCTCGACGGCAAGCCGGCGCAGCGAGCGCGCGAACGATGCCGGCTGCTGAGTGAAGATTGCCCTCCGGATTCACTGGAACTGTTGTGGCGGTTCACTCATCTATGTGAATCCAACTGGCTTTTGGCCGACGTGCAACGGCTTCACGAACGCATCGTTGCGATCCAAACCGCCCATCCCGACGCCGATGCCCGCTGGGCCATCCGCTCCCTCGTGACATTGGCGGAGTTCGCCTCGAAACGACTCGGCATTCCCCACACCGCCAACCCCGTGGCCATGCAGGATTCGGCGATCGCGCTGGCTTCGCATGCCCTCGAATTGGCGCGCCGGCGCTATGGCGTCACCGACACCCTATTTGCCTACGTCGCCGACCGTCTCGGCGACTACCACGCCCGTCTGGGCAAACGCACGATCGCCTGGGCATTGTGGGATTCGGCCTGGACCGCCAACCGTCTCCATCTGGCGCCGGAGCACATCGAGCATCAGGGCAATCTCGACCGCATGTGTTCGGTGCGGCGCGCGCAGGGACGGTATCAGGAAGCCGAACAACTGGCGTTGCAGGCGTTGGAGCTGCGCCGCAAGGCGCGTGGCGAAGGGCATCCCGAAGTCGCTTACATGCACATCAATCTCGCCCGTATTTACCACGCCACCGGGCAGTACCGCCGGGCCGAACGCGCCTACCGTGAAGCGTTGCGCATCCGCGAGGCGGCCATCGAGCGTTCCGCGCCGCTTCTGGCCGAGTCGCACCGCCAGCTGGGGCAACTCTACTTCGACGAGGGACGCTACGCCGAGGCCGATGAGAACTTCCACACGGCGATTGCGTTGACACGGGAGTCGCTGGGCGAAATGCATTCGCTTTCCGCCGCCTGTCTGCGCGATCTGGCCTCGCTTCAGACAACCTGGGGCCGTCCGGACGATGCCGCCGCGGCGTTGCGCGAGGCGGTGGACATCCAGTCGCTTTTCCTTGGACCCACCCATCCGGCGGTCGCCGCAACATTGGAAGACCTGGCACGGGTGGAGCTGCTCCTCGGCCATCTGGCGCCGGCCGATTCGGCGATCACCCGCGCGCTGGCCATCGGACGCGAGAATGCGCTGACACAGGGTCCGCCGTCGCCGGCGACGCTGTCCACTCAGGCACGCGTCTGTCTGGCCGCCGGACAGCGTGACGAGGCCGCGATCGCCATCACGCAGGCACTGGCGCTTCGTGACCTGTCGCCCGCCGCTCCCAATCCTGAACGCTTCGCCGATCTGACGCTTTTGGCGCGTATCGAGACCGAACGCGGCAACTGGGATCGGGCGGTGACCGCATATCGCCAGATCTTCACTCTGGATTCCAGTTATGGCGGGCTGAATCTCGCCGAGCTGGCCGATGCCCGCGAGCAATATGCGCGACAGCTCATCGTGCGCGGCGATGCGTCGGCCGCCATGCCGCTGGCCGCCGCCGCGCTGGATCTGCGTCTGCGTCTGCTCGATGAGGGAGGACGCGTCTTAAGCGAGCATCAGGCGCTGCGCTTTGAGCAGGCCATGCATCGCACACGTGACGTGCTCTTGTCGGCGTGCCTTACCGCGGGGGCATTGACCGATTCGACAACCGGCTTGCTGCTGGCCGCCAAAGGGGCGGTCTCCAACCGCATCTTCGAGCGCGAACGCGACACCCGACGTGCCAGCGCCCCGGAGATGGTCGCCCTGCGCGATTCTCTGCACTATGCGCGGCATCGTTTGGCCACGCTCTATCTGCGCGGTCCGGGTACGCTGGCGGCCGCCGAGTACACGGCGTTGGTTGACAGCGTTCATCATGCCAAGGAAGACCTGGAAGATCGGCTGACACGCCGTCTCGGAACCCTGGCGGCGGTCCCTTCCGCGTCGCGTATCACGGTCGCCGGGGTGCGCGCGGCCATGCCCGCCGGCGCAGCGCTCATCGAGTACTTCCGTTTTGCCAACGCGGCCGCCGAAGGACGGGAGGAATACGCGGCGCTGGCGATGCCGCGTTCGGGCGCTCTGCGGCTGGTCGCCCTCGGCGCGGCGGAGTCGATCGATTCGCTGGTGGCCGACGGCCAATCACACATGATTGCGTTGAGCGCGCAGGGCGCCATGCCCACCGAGAGTGATCAGCGGCAGTACACAACTCTTGCCCGCGCCCTTTACGACCGCATCTGGCAACCGCTTGCCGGCGCGATTCCGGCGGGGGAGATCATGCTGGTTGCACCCGACGCGTCGCTGCATCTGGTATCGTTCGCATCGCTGGTGGATGCCGACGGCCGGTTTCTCATCGAGAGCACGCCGCTGCATTATCTCGCCTGCGGGCGCAGCCTGCTCGATCCGCGCGGTGCGGCGTCCGGGACCGGCGCACTGGTGGTCTGCGATCCGGATTTCGACGCTGATGCGCGTCTGCGCGCGCAGGCGCAACCGGCCACCGTCTGGGCCGCGTCCACCGAGGCGCCCTCCGACTTTGTCACCCTGCGCGCCTCCTGCGATCTGCTGACCCAGCGTCAACTGGCGCGTCTGCCCGGCACCCGCTCCGAGGCCGATGGCGTGGAGATGGCCTGGCGCGCGCAATCGTCCGAGCCGGTCGAGGTGTTCGCCGGCGCCGCCGCTTCCGAGGAGAATGTCAAACGCCATGCCCGCGGACGGCGGGTGCTGCATCTGGCCACGCATGGGTTTTATCTGGGCGATCGCTGCCGCCCACACCCGGTGGCCGGTGAGACGGGTCCGTTTGACGCCATGATCGGGGAGAATCCACTTTTGCTCAGCGGGCTTTGCCTAGCCGGGGCCGCCTGCCGCGCCGACGCCGGACTGGAAGACGGGCTTTTGACCGCCGAAGAAGTCGCCTCGTTGCCGCTGGATGGGGTGCGCTGGGCGGTTCTCTCCGCCTGCGAGACCCGCCTGGGGGCGCCACGCAGCGGCGAGGGGATCTTCGGTCTGCAGCGGGCGTTTCAGATGGCCGGCGTCGGCACCGTGATCAGTTCACTCTGGACGGTCTCCGACCGGATGACCTCGTCCTTCATGCGCCGTCTCTATGCCGGCTCGCGCGACAATCTGCCCACGCTCATGCGCGATTCCCAACTGGCGACCATCGCCGAGTTGCGCCGTCGCGGCCAGCCCGACCACCCCTATCTCTGGGGCGCCTTCGTTGCGGTGGGGGCGTGGGAACCGCTCGATTAACGCTGGGTGGACAGACGAAACGGGAAGTAGGCCACATTCGAATCAGCCGCGGCGCCGCGACGCGACTCCTTCACCACCAATTGCCAATCGCCGTCGGGGATATGTTCCGCGTCGAAGCGGACCAGCAACCGGCCGGGCTCGGGGAAGTCGATCTTCATCGCCTTCGCCAGGGTGGTCTGGCCCTGCGCATCGGTGATGTACACGGTGTAATCGTTTTCGTCGCGCAGGTGATAGAAGGGCACGGCAAAGCGCAATACGTCCGCTCCCGAGGGGCGCGTGATCGCGCTTGGCGACGCATCGCCGCGCCGCGCCTCGGCCAGTTGATAGACCGGCGCGGAGCCGCCTCCCGTGTCCTCGGTGACCAGCACGCGGAACCCGACCATCGCCAGCAGACAGGCGGCCGCGGCATAGGCGGCCCAGCGTCCATAGCGCACCGTCAGCCGGTGGATGACGCTCTCGGTTTCGACCCCTCCCCCGACCGAGCGCCGCAGTTCGTTTTCCATCTCCTGCAGGATGGCGATTTCGCCGGCGCAGTCCCGGCAGCCGGCGAGGTGGGCGGCGATCCGTTCGGCGATCCCGTCGGGCAAAAGCGACGGGTTGCGGTAGTACAGGGCCAGCACATGCTTGGCCGGGTGCGACGCGCGGCCCGTGTCGCCGGAGTAAGCGAGCAGTGACATGGTCTTCACGCTGTCCCGGCACACGCCGCATTCCTGCAGGTGTGCCTCGACCCTCCGAAGATTGTCGTTGTCGAGATGCCCGCTGAAATAATCCGGCAACAGGGATGCGATCTCGTCGTTACGGCATTCCACGTTCGCCCCCTCATTCCTCATAGTGCCCGTAGGGCGGCTTCTGGTACAGGATCTCCCGGACAAAATCCAGCGTCTGCGCCCGCCGGATGCAACGCGACACCGCCGTCGAGACGGCGTTTTTTGTCATTTTGCGGTGGTCGGCGATCTCCTGGTCCGACCAGCCCAGCGCAAACTTCAGGGTCAGAAGTTCACGGCAGGTCGGGTTGAGCGCGGCGTAGATCTTGGCCAGCAATTGCCGGTGCGCGGCCTCGCGATGCTGGTCCCCGGTCAGCGGCGCCGGCAGTGTCTCCAGGACCTCGGCATCCGGCAGCGGCGCGTTGTGACGCGCCCGCTGGACCGCCCGCATGACCTTGAAGCGCGTCATGCCATAGATGTAGCTGTTGAGCGACTTCAGGGTCGTCCCCTGAAACTGCCCTGCCTGCAGGTTTTCCAGTAGACTCTTGAGCGTGTCGGCGACCAAGTCCTCCCGCTCGGCGGTGCGCGCCGAGTACCAGAGATCGACCAGACGGGCAATCTGCCGCCGGATGATCTGGAACTGGGTGGAGTCGCCGCGCAGGAACCCGGCGATCACCTGTTCCAGTTCGACATCGCGGTTACCGGGAGGCATGCCTGACAGCGTCATTCGCGGTATTGATGTGCCCCAAAATCAGGTTACTGGCCGGAGATCACTTTCGTACCGCAATTTTAACCACTGATTGGCCCCGCCGCAAGTCCGCATTGCACAATGGGTAACAGCCATGTGGCCGCGACAGCCGTCAAGCGCCCGTCTCGCAATGTGTAACAGTTTTCCTCGCCGATGCACCATCTGACAGGAATCCGGATGATTCCGGTCGCGTGCGGGTGACCGCACGCGCCGCGCAGGCAGGGACGCCGGTCTTGCCGTCGCAGTCGCGTCCGAGAGTCGCCAACAATGCCAGAGTCCTTGTGGCGGAGACAATCCGCACGGCCGTGGTCTGTCCGCCGCGGGACTCTGGGCGAGATGAGACGATTCACAATGCACCCAGGGACCCAACAGGAGGAACCGCAATGCGCTGTCGCGATCTGTTCTCGTATCTGGCCGGAACCGCGCTGGTCCTGACGACTGTCTTGGCCTATGGCGCCGCCGCGCCCAGCAAACTCAGTTACCAAGCCGTGCTGCAAACGGCATCCGGCGATCCGGTCACCGCGCCGGTCTCGGTCACATTCACCATCTACGACGCCGGCAGCGGCGGCAACGCGGTGTGGACGGAGACACGCACCGTCACACCCGATGCGGCGGGGCGTGTCAGCGTGCTCTTGGGCGACAACACGCCGATCGCGGATGCGGTCTTCGCCGGCGCCGATCGCTGGCTGGGCATCCGAGTGGGCGCCGATCCCGAGATGTCGCCGCGCACGCAGTTGGCGGCCAGCGCCTATTCGCGCCGTGTCAGCACCGTCGACGGCTCCACCGGCGGCACGATGGAGGGCAACCTCACGTTGCGTTCCACAGCGGCCTTCGACAAGGACGCTGAAGCGGCGCAGGCGGCGCAGCTGACCCTGGTCAGTCTCGCCGGCGACACCATCATCGTCGGCCCGGCCGATCAACTGGTGTTCCGCGCCACCGATGCCTCCGGGACGGAATTGATGTCGGCCACCGTCTCCGGCCCCAATGGTCCCACGCTTGGCATTCGCGATCAGGGCGGGAATATCTCCCAGTCCAGCGCGACATCGACTCGATGGTCCACCGGCGCCGGCACCAAGGACATCAACGCCATGCAACTGCGCGCCGAGGCGGGACGCGACGGATATGTGATTTACGGCACCGGACCCGATGACACCGTGCTGTCGCTTTACAGCGGCGCCGAGGGTGGCCAGTTGGAAATGTTCGACTTCTCCACCGCCAAGGCCGCCTCGACCAGCCGCGGTTTCTTCTCGGCCAAGGGATTCCGCATCCGCGATCTGGCGACCGGCACCGACTTGTTCGAGTACAATCCGCTCTCCGGCCTGGTCGTGCGGAAAGCCGGAACGGCGGAAGTGCTGACATCGGTCAACCCGAACACGGGTTTGGTTTCCACAACCAGCATAAATGTTTCGGCGCGCGCGCTGAATCCAAACAAGGACGTGCAAGCATGCGGTGACGGCAATCCAAGCGACTTGGGGCCCATCACATCAGAGAACAATGCGGTGGGACCGGACAACAATTTGTCCACCGCGATCAGTTCATTCGCTGTTGGCGAATGCAATACCATCACCGCCACGACCTCGACCGCGTTTGGTAAGAACAACACACTATCGGCCGACAACACTGTTGCGATCGGCGAAGACAATCTGGTTGGCTCGCAACGCTCGTCGGCGATCGGTTACAGCAACAGCGTCTATGGTGGCAATGCGAATGTGGCCTTTGGGACTGATCACTTCCTCGAGGGGGCGGGCGATTGCGCCATCCTTGGCGGTTCGGCCGACTCAATCCGCTTTGCGAACAACACGGTAGTCTCCGGTCGCTTCAATTTAGTAGTCGATTCCGGCGGCGGCGCCTTCCATTGCGTGATCGGCGGCGGGTACCTCAACACGATTCGATTGACCGATGATCCGGAGCCGAATCCGGGAGCGGCGACAATCGGTGGCGGATCTCAACACCTTGTCACGCGCACGTTTGCGACAGTGGGCGGCGGCCAGGCCAACCGTGTGACCGCACGACTCGGTACGATAGCCGGCGGCGTGGATTGCGCGGTCACCGGCGAAGGCGGTTTTGTTGGTGGTGGATCCTGGTCACTTGCCGAGGGGCCATTCTCCGTGGTGTGCGGTGGCGGAGAGACGGGCAACAGCGTTGAGCGCAACATGGCGCGTGGCCTGGCCGCAGCGGTTGTCGGAGGTCGCCGTAACATCGCGGACGGTGATTTCGCAGCGATCCCCGGCGGCAACGCCAACGAGGCTCCAGGTGATTACGCGATGGCGTCCGGCCGCCGCGCCAAGGCCAATCATGATGGTTCATTTGTTTGGGCCGATCACAGCGACGCGGACTTCTCATCGAGCGGAATGGATCAATTCCTCATCCGCGCTTCCGGCAACGTAGGCATCAACACCAACACGCCGACCAGCGCCCTGCATGTCAACGGCCCGATCGCCACGCATGTGGCCACCTTTGCGGGCAGCGCGACGTTGTCGTCTGCCAACAGCGTGGCCCTGGTCAGCAGCACCCCCGCGACCATCACGATCCCGGCCGCGTCGACCTGCCCCGGACGACAGATCACGGTCAAGAAGATCGACGGCGGCCCCGGCGCGGTGACCGTGCTCAGCGCCGGCGGCACCATCGACGGCGCCATCATCTATTCGCTCTCCGCGAGCAATAAGTACGTCACGGTCGTCAGCGACGGCGCCAACTGGTTTGTGATCGCCAACAACTAACCGCGGGATAGCGACGCCAATGACACGAGGTGAATCATGAAGAAATTCGGCCTGCTATTCTGCGTCCTCTCGCTCGGGGCGGCGGTGAGCGTGGCGGCGGCGGTCAAAAAAGATCCGCGAAACGTTGCTCCGCCCGCCAACCTCCGACCGGTCGAAACGGTACTTGAGATGGGAGCACCAGATACGGATACCCGCAACTCCCCGTCAGTGTCTCCGGATCTGGCCGATTCGACGGCGCCTTCCAGGGAGGGACTGGCGCCGTCGATGATATCTGAACCGGCGCCGTCTGAGGTCAACGAGTTCCAGTCACCGGCGGCCGCCTACCAGATCAACTGGCAGGTGGTGTCGATCGGCGGCGACGTGGCCACCAGCGCCGGCTATTCATCGCATCACATCCTCGGACAGGACGTCATCGGCATGACCGACAACACGACGACCTCGGCGGGTCAGGGGTTCTGGTACGGCGCGACGACCGGCGGCTCCACGCCCACCTGCGCCTGCGACTGCCACGGCGACCCGGCCTGCGACGCCGTCATCGCCAACATTCAGGATGTGGTGCTCACGATCAATGTCGCCTTCCGCGGCGCGGCGGCCATGAGCGATCCCAATCCGCTCTGTCCGAACGATCGCACCGATGTCGGCGGCGGGCCGAACGGAACCTGCGACGGCGCCACCAATGTCATCGACGTGGTGAAGATGGTCAACGTCGCCTTCCGCGGCGCCAATCCCGCCACCGAGTTCTGCCTGGCGTGCCCGGCATCCGCCCCGCTTTGACCACCCATGCATTCTGATCACGCCACGGGCCGGGGGGTACCCCCCGGCCCGTGGCCGTTTCCGGGCACGGGCTTTGGGCAATTGCCCGCCGGCCGCCGATCCCCTATTTTCCCCTCTGCTGTAGTGGTCCGATTCGCACCTGATGATGTCGATACCGTCGCACGACGAAATCGTTGCGCGCCTGCGGGACGGCGACCCCGAGGCGGCGAAACTGGTGTATGGCTGGATCGTTGACACGGTCCGCTACCTCACCCGCGGCTCGGCCCTCGATGCCGAAGACCTGGCCGGCGAGTGCTTCCTGGCCGTGTTCAAGGGCGTGCTCGACGGCAGTTACCGCGGCGCCGGGCTGCGCGCCTATATCCAGGTGATCTGCCGCAACAAGATTGGCGACCGTTGGCGCGAAGTGCGCCGCAATCCCGATGTCAACCCGGCCCAGATCGACGAGGCCTCCGATCCGGCGCCCACCGGCGATGAACGCCTGCGGTCGGTCCTGCGCGCCATCCGTCTGCGCCGCGTCTGGGGACAACTGAACGCCAAGGACCGGATGGCAGTGGCCATGTGGGCGGAAAAGCGCGATCTAAGGGACATCGCCGCGGCGCTGGATGCCAGCTATGGCGCCACGCGCACCCGTATCTGCAAGGCGGTGAAGTTCTTGCGGTCGCTGGCCGAACAGCGGCAAAAGCCATGAAACAGCCGTCATGGACCGCCGACTAAACCTGAGGGTTGCCATGCGATGAGCCAGTCTGCCGACCATAACGAGATCATCGACCGCATACCCGAGTATGCGGCGGGCGCTCTCTCCGCCGCCGAGCGGGGCGAAGTCGAGGCGCATCTGGCCGGTTGCGCCGATTGCCGGCAGTGGCTCGAGGAATGCCGGACCGTGTTTGCCGACTTGATCGAAGTCGAACGGCTGGAGACCAGCAGTCACCCGAGTGCGGAACGGCTGGCGCTCTACGCCGCCGATGCCTCACGATTGCCGGCGGCGGAGCGCGAGCAACTGGGCATCCATCTGGATTTCTGCGCGCCTTGCCGTGGCGAACTGGCCACCTACAACGAATTGAATCAGGCGGTGCGAGTCCCCGCGCCGGCACACACCCGGCCGGGAGGACTCTCACGTCTCCGACGGCTCCTGTGGCATCCGGGGGTGGCCTATGCCTTGGCCGGCGCGGCGGTGTTGATTCTGGCGATCCTGCCACTGTCCCGCATGATGCTCCGCAGCGACATCGAACCTCCCGCCACTGCCACCGATGCGTTGGAACATGTAATCCGTTTGCCAGAACAGACCCGCAGTTCGCTGGCCGCCTGGCGGATTGAAGTGGAGCCGGAGCAAACGACAGTCCGGCTGGGACTGAAGTTCCCCTATGAACCCGGGCGGGAGTATGTCGCGTCCGTGGTCGACGACGATGGCCGGACACTGTTTCGGGCGCCGGTCTCGCGCACGGCGGCCGAGCAGGGCTTTGCGGTGATCCGTCTGGCCACCGCCACGCTGGCCTCCGGCGACTACACCGCCGCCATCAGCGCCGCCGTCCCCGGCGGCGACATAGACAGACTCAGAGGCTCTGCCGACGAGGCCGACACATTCCGTGTTTTCTATCCGTTTACGATTATTCGCTGACCGCTTGCGATCCGCTCACCGGGCGCGCCAGTCGCCGTAGGCGACATACGGCGCCCAGAGGAAGGGATCGGTGGGACGTCCGGCCTGCCGATCCTTTTCGATTTGGTCCCTGGCGTAGTCGCGCAGGATGTCGGCGATGCGGCGATCGGGCTGGCTGAAGATCCGGTCCATCAGTTCCATCGACGCGGCGTCGGTCACCGGCCAGAGGGCGCTGACCACCTGACGCGCTCCGGCCAACTCGAAGGCGCGCGCCAGACCGTAGAGCCCCTGTCCGTTGGCCGGCTCACCTGTGGCGGACTCGCAGGCCGAGAGCAAGACGAGGTTGGTGCCGCGCAGATCGGTGGCGGCGACCTCCTGGGAGGTCAGGATGCCGTCCTCCGCTCCGGCCTCATCGGCGCCCTTCCCATTCAGATTCGCTCCCGCCAGCAGGAGCCCGGAATACAAAAGCGGGCCGAACTGGTACCCGCCACTGGCGGACAGTATCGGGCCGCGGCAGTCGTGTTCCACGAAGTATCCATGGGTCGCAAGGTGAAGCACGCGATTTCCATGCGCCAGGCGTTTGAATTGCTCCTCGTTGGCCGCGGCCTGCACCAGGGTGCGTGCCGGACCGCCGCGTTGCTCGCTCCAGCGCTGCGCCGACCGTTGGATCTCCCGTTCGGTGTTCGGCAGCGGCGGCAGATGCAGACTGTCCAGCCGCTCGCAGAAGGGACGGATGTTGCGCACCGCGTACTCCACCGGTTCGCCCGTCAACGGCGACGCTTCCTGGTTGTCGAGCACCGCCAGCCGTTCTTCGGGCAGGGCGTCGAAGTCGGGGTTGCCCAATGCGAAGAGACCGGAACCGACCATCGACTCCCGTCGGAACCGCAGGAGATTCCGCGCGGCCGGGATGTATTGAAACGTGTGATCCTCGATCAGGTAGCCGCTGCTGTCGCGCAACATTCCCGCGGGCAGAAGTGACGCATATAGATCGGGACAAAGTAGAACCATCTCATTCGGTCGCACGAAACGCTCGATCGGACTCCACGTCTGCGTTGTATATGCCAGACTGAGCGAATCAAACTCCTGCCATGACGGCGCATCCCAGCTTGCCTGCCGTGAACGTTGTTGCAGCAGGGTGCTCAACCGATTTACTTGGTAATGCGTGCTGTCTGCATTCGCCAGATGGGTGAATCCTCGCAAACCTTTGCGGTCGAGGATGAACGCGGCAAACCGCGACTGCTCGCCATAGACTT
Source organism: bacterium (assembly GCA_035559435.1). Lineage (NCBI taxonomy): Bacteria > bacterium. The sequence continues at coordinate 116,822 of DATMBC010000017.1, read as the reverse complement.
TCGTGTTCGTCAGCATGTACCAATAGCCGAATTGATTGACGAAGCAGGCGCCGTCGGGAATCGCCGCGCAGACCGAATCGAGGTTCACCGTCCAGTAAGCCGAATCGCCGGCCGCCAGCCGCCGTTCGGCCAGCTCGGCCAGCAAGTCCTGCTCCACCCGTGTCAGACTGTCCTGCATCCGGCGGACGGTGGCGTCCATCCCCATCGGATCGCGGTAGTGCACCGCGGCGCGTTCGGCGCGCACATCGGCCAGATGCGCCCCCAGGCGGCGCATCGAATCATCGTCCTGGGCGCGCAGGAACTGATTGCCGAAGTAGGTGTTGTCGCTGGCGATGCCTTGGTAGGCGATGACCATTTCCGCCAGCCGGCGTGTCGCCGCGGCGCCCGGGTTGGGGTGTTCGAAGTGGGCGGCAGCGTATCCCGACATGGCATAGTACAAGACCATGGTAAAGTCGTAGGCGGAGCGATCCTCCAGTTGCAGCGAGGCGCGGGTGAACCTTGAGTGGGCAATGGCGAACATGCGCTCGGCCTCGCGCATGGCCTCGGCGGGACGCTTCATGAAGCGGTACAGATGCGCAATCCAGCCGATGGTCCCGGCGACGTCGGGATGGTCGATTCCCAGATGGCGAACGAGGATTTCTTCCGATCGCCGGTAGTGCGCCATCGCCCGGTCGAATTGCTCCAGGTAGATATAGGCCCGTCCCAGATTCGCGTGGATGTACCCGGCTTCGAGATGGTCGGGACCGAGTGTGCGCTCGATGATGGCCAGGGCCTTGTCGCCATGGATCTGCCCCTTGTTCCCATCGATAAGGTTGACCGCCAGCCCCGCAATGTGGTTGTGGATGGCGGCGCACACCGGATGGTTCTCCCCGTAGGCGCGGGTGGCCACCGCAAGCGCCGTTCCGAAGAGTTGATCGGCGGCGTTATACCCCCCCCAGCCACGCATGTTGAAGGCAAGCGCCGCATAGGTCAGCGCCAGCTCCTCGGCTGTGACCTCGTGGTTCTTCACTTGAATGTCCAGCGCGCGGCGTGCATGCTCTTCGCCTTCGTTGAAGCGACGCTCGGCGCGTTCCAGTTCCGCCAGTGACCGCAGGACTTCGGCCGCCCGCGGATGCTCGGGGCCGCCGCCCGCCTCCGCCAGACGCAGCGCGCGCAGGTACAGCCGCTCGGCCCGCCCCAGGTCGCCGCGCAGAAACTCCAACCGTCCCAGCCCGTTCAGAATGCCCGCGACCGCCAGCGGCTCCCCGCCCCGTTGTGTGATTGCATACAAAAGGGCCCATTCGTAGGTGCTCCGCGCCGCCGCAAAACTACACAGGCGGAGTTGGACCCCGGCGAGTCGGGCGTAGACTTCGGGCAATCGCTCCGTGGAAACACGGCCGGATTCAAGTCGTGACGTGGCAACGGCGTAGAGCGACTCGGCACGCGGGTAATCCAAGGCGCGCTCGGATGCGTACGCGTCCGCCAGGATGGAATCGGGGTGGGACTGAACGTGCAAGTTGGCTTGCGCGTCGCCGCCACTTATTAGCAGGGCTGTACCTACGAAGAGGGCACCAACGAGAGAGCCGCAAGGCATGGACCACCTCCGGACGCGCAATCCATCAAGGCAGGCAAGGTTGAGTCGGCGAAAAATTTCCTGGTAACACGGGCCGTGTCTCCCAGACAGAGCATACAGCGATGTTCATTGGCAAATATGGCGGCCAGTGAGCGTCCTGTCAAGGTGTCAACAGTAGCAGGTGATCCAGTCAAAACCTTATCACGTGGGAGGTAGTGACATGAGTCTGTCGCGGTGCTTCTATGTGGCCCTCGTGGTCTTGCTGTGCTCCGGACCAGCATTAGCCCAATCATCGACTCCGTCCCCATCGAACGCCAGTGCGCTCGAAAGCGAGATCGCATCGCTCGAAAAACAACGACGTACGGGCATTTACATGGCGGCAGGAGGCACGGCGCTGAGCTTCCTGTCCCTGGCGTTGGTTCCTTCCAGTGACATAGACTACAATACTGGAAAAGTGTCGGAAGACAGCTGGGTCCCCTTCTACTTGGTGTTGGGAACCGGGTCCGTATTGTCGATCGTCGGAGTATATAAGTGGTTTAACGCATCCCAGGATCTCGGCCCGCTGAAGGCCAAGAAATACGGTTTGGAGTTCACCCCGACCTTTGACCTCCCGCACCGCAGTGCAGGTATGATGCTGTCGATGCGATTTTAATTCATTGCGGTTCGCCCACGCACTTCACACCCGACCCAAATCAAGGAGAACTCGCCCGGAAGCTCCGGGTGAGTTCTCTCTTGGGCAGGGGATCTTGGCATGAGCGGCTAATTCCCGCCATCCGAGTTTCGTCTAAGTCAGTGTTCAAGTTGCTTGATCACATCTCCCCCTCCGACGTGCGGCCGAACACCCGGTACAGCACCGGCAACACCAAAAGCGTCAGCGCGGTCGATGTCAGGATGCCGCCGATCACCACCGTGGCCAGCGGACGCTGTACCTCGGCGCCGACCTCATGCGAGAGCGCCATCGGGATGAAACCGAAGGCCGCCACCAGCGCCGTCATCAGCACAGGGCGCAGGCGCGTGACCGCGCTCTCGCGGATCGCCGGTTCGAGATCCATGCCCTCCGCGCGCATTCGCTTGATGGTCGAAACCAGCACCAGCCCGTTGAGCACCGCGACCCCGGAGAGCGCGATGAATCCCACCCCGGCCGAAATGGAGAAGGGCATCCCGCGCACCGCGAGGGTGACAATCCCGCCCAGTACCGCCAGCGGCACGCCGGTGAAGATGAGGATGGCATCGCGCACCGAGCGATAAGTCCAGTAGAGAAGCCCAAAGATCAAAAGCAGCGCGATCGGCACCACGATCGCCAGGCGTGTGCGCGCCCGTTCGAGGTTTTCAAACTGTCCGCCAAAGCGGACAAAATACCCCGGCGGGAAGGCGATCTCCGCGCCGATGCGCCGACGCAATTCGTCGACAAACGAGCCGACATCGCGGCCGCGCACATTGCATTGCACCACCGCGCGCCGCTTGCCCCATTCGCGGGTGATGGTCGAAGGCCCGGTTGAGACCTTCGGGATGGTTACCTGGTCCATGGTGACCAGGGCGCCGGACGGCGACACGATCGGAATGCGTTCGATGTCCTCGGGCGCGGTCCGCCAGGCGGGCGCCATCTTGACGGCCAGATCGAACCGCCGCTGGCCCTCGTAGACTTCGCCGACTTCGATCCCCCCGAAACTCTCCGTGTAGTTGAGCACATCGCGCGCCGAAAGCCCATAGCGCGAAATCCGATGCCGGTCGACCGCCACGTCAAACTGCGGCTGTCCGGTCAACTGCTCGACGGTCACATCGGCGCTCCCCTTGATCGTTTCGGCCAGCGCCGCGATCTCATCGGCTTTCTGTTCGAGAATGTCGAGATCGTCGCCGAAGATCTTGATCCCAACATCGGCGCGGATGCCGGCGATCAGCTCGTTGACGCGCATCTCGATCGGCTGGGTGAAGACCCGGTTCATGCCGGGCAGATCGGCCAGTTCCTGATCCATCAACGCGACCAGTTCGGCCTGATTGCCGGCGCGCGTCCACTGGTCGCGCGGCGTGAGCGTTATGAACACATCGGTCAGTTCCAGCCCCATCGGGTCGGTGGCCAGTTCGGCGGTGCCGGTGCGCGACCAGATGTGCGCGATCTCATCGGGAAACTTTGCCAGCAGGGCGCGCTCAATGCGGGTGCTGTAATCGATCGACTGCTCCAGCGAGACCCCCGCCAGACGCACCAGATTGATCGCGATGGTTCCCTCGGACAGACGCGGGATGAACTCCGATCCCAACCGTGTGAACAATCCGATGCCCACAAGCAACATCACGAGCGCCGTGACCAGCACCGCCCGTCCGTGCCGCAACGCCCAGTCGAGCGCCGGACGGTAGACCCGCTGCAACCACAGCACCAGCCGCGGCTCGCGTTCCTTCGCGCCCGGTTTCATGAAGATCGCGATCATCGCCGGGATCACCGAAAACGACATGATGAGCGATCCGATCAGCACCAGCACCACGGTGAGCGCCATCGGACGAAACATCTTGCCTTCGATGCCCTCGAGTGTCAGGATGGGCAGGTAGACCAGCATCACGATCAATTCGCCGAAGAGCGTGGGCTTGCGCACCTCGAGGATGGCGTCACGGACCACCTGCAGGCGCGAGCGGCCCGCTTCCATCACCGCCAACCGGCGCGCGGCGTTTTCCACCTGGATCACCGCGTTGTCGACCGCCAGCCCGAAGTCGATCGCCCCCAGACTCATCAGACTGCCGGCGATCCCCAGCCGCGTCATCATGTCGAAGGCAAACAGCATCGACAGCGGGATCGCCGAGGCGACAATCAGCCCGGCGCGCAGGTGTCCGAGGAAGACAAACAGCACGGCAATGACCAGGATGGCGCCGAAAAACAGGTTGTGCTGCACCGTGCCCAGAATCTGCCCAACCAGGTCGGTGCGCTGATAGACCACCCGCGCCTCGATGCCCGGCGGCAGCGATTTCCTGGCCTCCTCCAACTGCCGCGCCAGCCGTTCGGTGACATCGCGCGAGTTCTCGCCGGTGAGCATGAAGCCCAACCCGAGGATCGCCTCGCCGCGGCCGTCGTAGGTGGTCGCGCCGCGACGGATTTCGTGCCCGATCACGACATCGGCGATGTCGTGGATGTGCACCGGCGTGCCATCGCGTTCGGCGATCACCAGTTCCTCGATCTGGCGGCGGTCGTTCACGACCCCGACGCCGCGCACCAGCGTCTGCTCGCCGCCGCGAATCATCTCGCCGCCGGGGACGTTGCCGATGTTGGCGCGCAGGCGCTCGACCACGTCAGTCAAGGCGAGGCCGTACTGGACCAGACGGTTCGGATCGAACAGCACCTGGTACTGCTTTTCGAATCCCCCCCAACTGTTGACCTCGGCCACCCCGGGGACCGCCTGCAATTGCGGCTTAATGATCCAATCCTGGATCGTGCGCGCCTCGGTGGGGTCTTCGAGATCGCCCACGAGGATGTAATGGAACACTTCGCCCAGTCCGGTCGAGATCGGTCCCAACTTGGGAGCCGGGACGCCGTCGGGGAGTTCGACCCCGACCAATCGTTCGGTGGTCTGCTGACGGGCGAGGTAGATGTCGATCTCATCGCGAAAGACCAGATTGACCTGCGAAAGGCCATACTTGGAGATCGAACGGACCTCGGTCAGTCCGGCCAGGCCGGACAACTCCCGCTCGATCGGATAGGTGATCTGCCGTTCCACTTCCTCCGGCGCCCAGCCGGGGGCGGACACGTTGACCTGAACCATTACCGGCGACGTGTCGGGGAAAGCGTCGAACGGCAGCCGCGTCAGCGCGACCAGTCCGGCGATCACCAGCAACCCGGCCAAACAGATCATGAGCCAGCGCTGCTGGATCGTGAAGTCGATCAGTTTTGTCAGCACGCGGCGTCCTCAGGATTTGGCATCCAGGCCGCAGCAACCGGCGCCGATGCTGGATTTTTTCAACTCGGTCTTCAGCAGGAAACTTCCGTGCACCACCACCCACTCGTCGGGTTGCAGCCCGTCGAGGACGCGATAGTGCTCCGTGTCGCCCTTGGCCAGCGTGACCTTGCGCGGGCGGTAGCGGTCGGGTGCCTCGCGCACAAACACGACATGGCAGCATCCTTCCCACTGCACCGCATCCTTCGGCACCAGCACCGCGGGACGATCGCCGGCTTCGATAAAGTCCAGGTGTCCAAATTGGTGGGCGCGCAGCCAGCGGGCCTCTCCCACCGGTTTGGCGCGCACGACGCCAGTGCGCGAATGTGGATCGAGGAACTGCGAGACCCAGATCACGCGCGCCTCGGTTCGTTCGAGACTGCCGCCATCGGACGTGAACACCGTCGGCTGTCCGGTCCGGAGGCGCGGCAGATCGGTGTCGCGCACCCGCGCCTCGATCCAGAGATCCGAGGGGTCGGCGACGGTCGCCAGCTGCGTGCCTTCCTCCAGCGCGATCCCCAGAGGCGCGAGGCGCTCGACCAAGGTCCCGGATGCCGGCGCCCGCAGGGCAAAACGAGCGGTCAACTTGCCCTCGCGCACTTCGGCCAGGTCATCGTCGTTGAGGCCGAGAGAGCGCAGTTCGTGCTCGGCGCCTTCGCGGCGCGCCGCGGCCGACCGCGTCTCCGCCTGCGCCTGCTCATAGGTGGCTGCGTCGATCAGATTCCGCTGGAACATCGCCTCCTGACGCGCCTGGGCTTTCTCAAGACGCTCGGCATCGGCGCAGGCCTCGAGATACTCGCCCTTCAAACGCGCCGCCTCGGGGGACTCGCAGAGCGCGAGCATCTGGCCCTCGCGCACCGGATCGCCCGGTTCGGCGAGCCAGTGGATGACCGAAGCGCGTACCGGCAGAGTAAGGATGGCCGCCTGCTCCTGGTCGAAGACCACTTCGGCCGGCGCCTCAATGGCGGCGATCTCCGCCGAGGCGCGCACCGGCTCGATGGTCAGCCCCGCGCGGGTAAAGGTCTCCTGCGAGGCGAATTGAATGATGGCCTGATCGGTGGCGCACAACGGCTGGTTGGCCGGGAAAAAGATCGACACGCCCAATTCCGGCGGCGGCTGGCTGGCGCGCAACGCCGCCTCCTGCGGAAACTCGATCCCCGGATTGCACAACCGGCAGTGCGACTCGGGGAGATCATGCTCGACGCACCAATCGCCGCGTTCCTTGAAGGCGGCGACCAGCGACGGATGGCAGCGAGTGCAGGCCGACTCCGGTACCCGATGCTCCGCGCACCAATCCAGGGTCGCGGCTTCGGACCCATGCAACTCATGGCCGGGGTGTTCGGGGTGGTCGGATGGGGTGGTCGCCGGTTCGGGCGCCGACGTCGAAGTCGGCGGTTGCTCATGACGGTTCAGGTCGAAGGCGGTGCCGATCAGCGCCCCGGCGACCAACGCCGCCAACACAGGAATGTATCGTTTCATCTTGCCTCAATGCCTCCATGATGCCGCCACGGCGGGCGACACGTACGCCCGCACGGACACCGTGCCAAACAGAAGGGTGTGGAATGACGTCGCGGCCCGTTGCCGCGACCGGAGGATCAGGCAGACTTCGGGGGACGGTACAAATCGACGGCCACGTCGAAGGGCAGGGTAAGCGACGGTTCCACCGTCAGCTCGGCGGTCTGGGTGAAGACCGGCGCCAGCTGCGTGCGCGTCGGCAGAATGCAGGACAGGCCGCAGGCGCAATGGCAGGTCATACCCTCACCGCAGATCGGATCGCCGCACTCGTGATCATCCTCGCAGCAGTTCGCTCCCGCCGTGACCAGACAGGTCGCATAACTGGTCCCAATCAGACCAATGAGAAGGAGGCCGATGGCGGCCAGAATCAATGTGTGGCGGAAAAAGCGCATAGTTTCAATCTCTATAATACCTCAGATCGGCGCCGGTGTGCCGAACTAAATTGCCGCCTTTGACCGTGCCAGTTCAACCGATTGCCGGAATTGAATTTACCCGCAATTTGCCGTGGGAACATCGGCAATTGCCTCAAGGGCCATATCGTGTCGCTTCATCCGCCACGTCTGCCACGCGACTCCCCCGCCTGCCGCATCGACCCCGGACCGATCGCTCCCCGCGATCGGTCCGGGCACTTTTGACCTTGCGGACGGAGCGACGCGCCGGAATCGCGTTGACAACCCGCCCCATTCACGGGAAATTTAACAAGGTAGGCGCCCCGCTTGACCTTTGACGTTCCGGCGCGGACTTGGTCCGCGAAGGCGTGCTTCATGTTGGCCATCTGTCCGCGTCCGAGCCCGACTCCCGAGGTTTCATTGTGACATCCGCCCAATCGCGGCATGCCGGCCAGCCGGTCGAGTGGTTGCAGCTGTTGGTGGAGCGCACCAACCAGGTGTATCAGGTGCTGGCGCTGGATCCGCCGCGGGTTCTCTATATGAGTCCGGCCTTCGAGCGCGTCTGGCGGATGCCCGTCGAGGCCGCGCTCGGGGATCCCGAAATCCTGATCGACACAATTCTGCCGGATGACCGCGACCGCGTGCGCACCTACTACAATCAGATCCTGGCCGGCACGTTGGATCACTATGACATCAGCTATCGCATCAAGGATGGCATGGGCGCGGTGCGCTGGATCCGCGACACCGGAACGGTCGTCGATTCGCCGGCGGGCGACGGCCGCCTGGTCATCGGCATCGCCGAAGACTGCACCGAACTCCATCGCTCGGAGCACACGCTGCGCCAGCGGATCGAATGGTTCGAGCTGCTTTCCACCCAATCGCCTGTCGTCTTCTGGACCACGGATCACAAACTGCGTTTCACGTCCTCGCTTGGTCTGGGATTGGAGCATCTGGGCCTGAAGCCCAACGAGGCGGTCGGGATGTCGCTGTTTGAGTATTTTCAGACTCAGGACCATGAGTTTCTGCCCATCCGGCAGCACTTCGAGGCGCTCCGCGGATGCGAGGTTGAGTACGAGCTATCCTGGATGGAGCGCCACTTCCGCACGCGCCTTCGTCCGCTGCGGGGGTCGTCGGGGTCGATCATCGGCGTGGTCGGCGCCGCCTTCGACATCACTTCAACCAAGCAGGCCGAGGCGGCCATTCGCGAAAGCGAGAGAACCTTTCGCACACTGATCGAGTTCAACCCGGACTTCATATTCATTCTCGTCGACGGCAAAACCGCCTATGTCAATGACTCTTTCCTCAAGGCCACGGGCTACGCGATGGAGGAGGTTCTCGGGCGTCCGGCCCTGGAGCTGATTACCGACGAGGACCGAAAGCGGGCGGCCTCCCGGATCCGTGAAGTCCTCGGCGGCGACACACCGCGGCTGAGCGAGTATGTCCTGCGCCGTCGCGACGGCAGCACCATGCCGGTCGAGGTGCTCGGGCAAGTGATCACCTACCAGGGTCGCCAGGCCATCTTCGGGCTCATGCGCGACATCACCCGCCACAAGCAGATTGAGGACGAGTACCGCCGTCACGGCGAGGAACTGGAACGATTGGTGCAGGAGCGCACCTCGCGCATCCGCGAACTGGAACATCAGCGTGCAGAGCAGGAAAAGCTGGCGGCCACCGGACGGATGGCGGCGCGCATCGCCCACGAGATCAACAACCCGCTGGCCGGGATCAAGAGCGCCTTCCGGCTCATCCGCGACGCGGTGCCCGCGACCCACCCGCATCACGAATATGTCGACCTCATCAACCGCGAAATCGACCGCATCGCCCGGGTCGTTCAGTTGATGTTCCGGCTCCACCGTCCCGGGCGCTCCCAGCATCAACGGGTGGTCGTGGCGGACTGCATCCGCGATGTCGTCTCGCTTTTGCGGCTGACCGCCGAAAAGAGGGGTGTCAGCATCGAAACGGGTCCTCTCGACGGGTCTGCGGTCGACTTGCCGGCGGGATACCTGGAGCAAATCCTCTTTAATCTGATTCAGAACGCGGTGGAGGCCTCGCACACCGGCCAGGTCGTCCACATCGACCTCCAGGCCGATCCCTCCGGCCTCGCCATCCGTGTGAGCGACCGCGGTGCGGGCATCGCCCCCGAACTGCACGATCAGATCTTCGAGCCGTTCTTTACCACCAGGACGCACGGTGACGGCGCCGGATTGGGTCTCGGACTCTCGGTCACGCGCAGTCTGGTGGAGTCGGTGGGTGGAAAAGTGGACCACACAGGCCGGCCCGGCGGCGGAACGGTTTTCACCGTCATCCTGCCGGTCGCATCCTCGTGAGCAAGGAGACGATATGGAAGACGCCCCCCGTTTGCTGCTGGCGGATGATGAGAAGACCTTTCTGAACGCCACCGCGGAGCTGTTGCGGCAGGAGGGGTACTATTGCGACACCGCCCTCGACGGCGCCACCGCCGCCGCGCTGCTGCGCAGCAACCACTACGACGTGCTGATCGCCGACATCAAGATGCCCGGCAATCCCAACCTCGAGCTCATCCGCCAGGTGGCGCGGTCCATCGACGGTCTCCCGGTGATCATCGTCACCGCGCACCCGTCCTTTGAGACCGCCGTCGACGCGCTCGAACTGCCCGTGTGGGGTTATCTGGAAAAGCCGCTGGATTTCGATCTGCTGTTGCAGCGCATCCGCGTGGCGCTGCAATTCCGCCACCAGTTCAGCGTCGTGCACAGCCAACGCCGCCGTGTGGAGGAATGGCTCGATTCGGTCGATCTGGTCGAGTCGCTCATGGTGCGCGCGACCACGCCCGACACGCAGGCCTCGGTCGAGACCTTCCTGGCGCTGACCATACGCAACATCTACGGGGCGCTGGATGACATGCAGCGTCTGGTCTTCAACCAGCGCCACCGTGTCCAGGGCGACGCCTGCCATCTGATGGATTGTCCGCGCCCGAAGGTTCTGTTGGAGGCGCTGCAGGAGACGATCGCCGTCCTCGAGAAAACCAAAAGCGCGTTCAAGTCGAAGGAACTGGGGGCCCTGCGCGAAAAGCTGGAAAAACTCGTGGCCGAGGCGCAGACCCCGGCCACGTTTCGTCCGAACCCGCCGCCGGACACTCCGGCGGTTTGAGGCGCGCCTACGACGCGGGCTGACGGCGCGCAAAGACCGTCTTCTTCAGAATATCTTCCATCAGGCACCACTTCGTGAACGCCGACTGCAACAGATTGGCGCCCACAAACGCGGTGAACAGAAACCAGTAGGGACTGACGAACCAGCCCAGGGCCACGCTGGCCAGAACGAACGTCCCGGCGATGGCGCGGATAGTGCGTTCGAGTGACATGTCTTCCTCCTCTGTCCTTTGCTTATACGTTACCGAAACGCTCTTGTTCGCGCTCAAACCGCCTGCACCGGGGCGGCGTGTCTGTGCTTGTGACCGACATAGTACAGGACCGGCACCGCGATGCGGCTGATCAGCAGCGAGGCCACCTCGCCGGCCATCAGCGCGATCGCCAGTCCCTGGAAGATCGGATCGAAGAGAATCACCCCGGCGCCGACGATCACCGCGCCGGCGGTCAAAAGCATCGGCCGGAACCGCACCGCGCCGGCGTCGATCACCGCCTCATCCAGCGGCATGCCCTCATGAACGCGAAGTTCGATGAAATCGACAAGGATGATTGAGTTGCGAATCACGATCCCCGCCCCGGCCATGAACCCGATCATCGAGGTGGCGGTGAAAAACGCCCCCATCAAGCCGTGCGCCGGCATGATGCCGATGAGGGAGAAGGGAATCGCGGCCATGACGACGAGCGGCGTCAGCAGCGACTGGAACCAGCCCACCATCAGGATGTAGATCAAAATCAGCACGGCGGCAAAGGCCATGCCCAGATCGCGGAAGACTTCGATGGTGATGTGCCACTCGCCATCCCACTTCAGCGACGGTTCCATGGTCGAAAAGGGCTGCGACGCGTTGTAGACCTGCAATCCGGAGGCGCGCCCGCCGAAGGCCGTCATGTCCAATTGCGCCAGCTGCTTATTCATATCCATGATCGCATAGACCGGACTTTCGCGCTCGCCGGCAACGTCGCCAATTACGTAGGTGACCGGCATCAGGTTCTTGCGATAACGCGTCTTGTCGACGATTCGTTCCTCGACCCGCACCAACTCCGACATCGGCACCAAAGCCCCCGTGCGCGGCGAACGCAGTGCGAGACCGAGGAGGTCCTGCGGACCGGTCTTGTGCGCCCGCGGCAGTTCGACAACCACCTGGATGTCCTCGCGCTCGCGCGGCTCGTGGCCGATGTCGACCGGCACACCGTCGACCGCGACACGCAGCGTATGCGCGATCATGTCGGCGGAGATGCCGTGCATTGCCGCCTTCTCGTGATCGACGACAAACGTCAGCTTGCGCTGATCCTCCTCCTGATAGGTGTCGATGTCGACGACACCCGGCGTGCTGGCGAAGACGCGCCGGACTTCGCGCGCCAGTTGCGTGCGGCTGGAATCGGTGGGGCCGTAGATTTCCGCCACCAGCGTCTGTAGCACCGGCGGCCCCGGCGGCACTTCGGCCACCGCCACGCGGGCATTGAATCGCCGGGCGATCTCGGCCACCTTCGGCCGCACCCGTTTGGCGATTTCGTGGCTCTGCGCCGAGCGCTCTCCCTTCGGCAGCAGATTGACCTGGATGTCGGCGACATTGGCGCCGCGCCGCAGGAAGTAGTGCCGGACCAGGCCGTTGAAGTTGAAGGGCGCCGACGTGCCGGCGTAGACCTGGTAGTTGGTCACTTCCGGCTCGTGGGACAGCGACAGCGCGATCTCGCGCGAGGCGCGCACCGTCTGCTCCAGCGAACTGCCCTCCGGCATGTTGATCACGATCTGGAATTCGTTCTTGTTGTCAAACGGGAGCATCTTGACCTGCACCCAGCCAATCGCGACCAGCCCCATGGCGCCCAGGAGCGCCAGCGACACCACCAGCATGAAAATCCGCCGCGCCGTGGGGTTGTGAATCAATTCGCCCATGTAGCGCCGGTACAGTCGGGTGGTCCACTCCTCGGTCTCGCCGTGGCCGGACTTCTCATCCTTGTCCCGTTTCCAGTGCAGCACGCGCACCGCCGCCCACGGGGTGACCGCAAACGCCACCACCAGCGAGAAGAGCATGGCCGCGGTCGCGCCGATCGGGATCGGCCGCATGTAGGGCCCCATCAGCCCGCCCACAAACGCCATCGGGAACACCGCGGCGATGACCGCCCACGTGGCGAGAATCGTCGGATTCCCCACCTCCGACACCGCCTCGATGGCGACCTGCCCCCAGGGACGTCCCTGATTCTGCGGCAGGCGCAGGTGGCGGGTGATGTTTTCCACCACCACGATCGCGTCGTCGACCAGAATGCCGATGGAGAATATCAGCGCGAACAGCGTGATCCGGTTGAGGGTAAACCCGGTCATGTAGAAGACCAACAGCGTGAGCGCCAGCGTCGACGGAATCGCCAGCGCCACAATGATCGACTCGCGCCAGCCGAGACTGAGCAGAATCAGGATCGAGACGCTCACCACGGCGATCATCATGTGCAGCAACAGCTCGTTCGATTTTTCCTCGGCCGTCTCGCCGTAGTGGCGGGTCACGGTCATCTGCACGTCGGCGGGGAGGAACTGCCCTTTGAGGTGGTCGATCTTCTCGAGCACGTGGTTGGCGACCACGATCGCGTTGGTGCCCGGGCGCTTGGCGATCGACAGCGTCACCGCCGCCTCGTCCTGATGCCTGTCGCTGGCGGCGGCGCCGGAACCAAAGAAGACCACCTGGTTGAGTTCCTCCGGTCCGTCGAGCACCGTGGCAACGTCGCGCAGATAGACCGGCGCGCCGTCATAGACACCCAGCACCACCTGTTCGATGTCGCGGGCCGACTGCAGGAAGCCGTCGGTCTCGACCACCAGCTCGCGGTTGTCGCGCGTGATCGCCCCCGACCGCATCTGGCGGTTGGCCTGCTGCAGGATCGGAATGACCGACAGCGGATCGAGGCCGCGCGCCGCCAGCGCGTGCGGATCCAACTGGACCCGGTATTGACGGCGCAGACCGCCGATCAGCACGGTCTCCGAGACATCCTTCACTTGTTTGACATGCTCTTCCAGTTCGGCGACCAACTGCCGCAGTTCGAAGTGGTCCTTCAGCGGGCTGTGGAAGGTCAGCGCCAGAATCGGCACATCATCGATCGAGCGGGGTTTCAGAATCGGGAACGACACCCCCGAAGGGATCCGGTCGAAGTTGGACTGCAGCTTCTGGTTGAGTTTGACCAGACTGCGCTCGACATCCTCGCCGACCAGGAAACGCACGATTACCAGCGCCTGCTCGGGACGGGTGATTGAGTAGACATACTCGACGCCTGGGATCTCCCAGATCAGCTTCTCCATCGGCGCGGTGACGCGGTTTTCGACTTCCTGGGCGCTGAAGCCCGGCACCGCGACCATCACATCGACCATCGGCACCTTGATCTGCGGCTCCTCCTCGCGCGGCAGCAGCGTGACCGCCAACACGCCGAGCAGGACCGACGCGATGATCAGAAGCGGCGTCAGTTGCGAGTTGACAAACGACCGCGCAAATGTCCCCGCCAGCCCCTGCGAAGACGGCGGATGTGGAGGCGTGGCGCTCATGACTGCTCCTCGACCGGGTCGCCATCGGTCAGTTTGTCGGCCTCGCTGGCCACGACGCGCTCGCCTTCGCTGATGCCGGAGAGGATTTCAATCCGGTCCTCCAGCGTCCGTCCGGTGCGCACCAGCCGCAACAACGCCCGGTTGTCGGGGCTGACCACATAGACCAGTTCCAATTGGCCGCGGCGCACGAGCGCGGATGTGGGAATGAAGATGCCGGTGTAGTCGTCCAGTGTCGGCACCAACAGGCGGCCGAACAGACCGGGACGGAGACCGGAGTGATCGGGCAGACCCAACTTGGTGATAAAGGTGCGGCTGTTCGGATCGGCGCTGGGCGAGAGTTCCTCGACCACCGCCGGAATCCGCACATGCTCCGCCTCCATCGCCACCCACATCGTGTCGCCGATGGCGAACCGTCCACGGCGCGACTCCGACACCGACACGACAAACTGCAGGGAGGCGGTGTCCTCCAACACAAACAGGGGACGTCCGGGCACCGCAAGGTCGCCCACCTCGATCGATTTGCGCGTCACGGTGCCGGCAAAGGGCGCGACGATGCGGGCGTAGGTGAGCATCGCTTCGGCCTCCTGCAGGCCGGCCGCCGCCACCGCCGCGCGCGCCTTGACGCCATCGTACTCCTGCTGCGTGGCGGCGTTCTGGCCCAACAGCGTCTCGAAGCGTTTCAGATCCTCCGCCGCCTGGTCGGCCAGCGCCTTGGCCTGCTGCACGCGGGCGCGGAATTCGCGCGTGTCCAGCTCGGCCAACAGGTCGCCCTGGCGGACCCGGTCGCCCAACGCGAGCGGAATGCGCTCGACCCGCGCCTGGACCTTGGTCTGGATGTCGGCGCGGTTGCGCGCGGTGACCGTCCCCATCTGCTCCTCATAGGAGAAGCTGGGCAACCGCTCGGCGCTGGCCAGACGCACCGTCTTGGGCGGGCCGTCGGGCAGACGCGAGTCGGATTCCTTGTGACCGCCGCACCCGGCCAGAGCGATCAGGCCGGCCAACGGCAGCGCGAGAGCAATGATGCGTTTCATGACTGGTTGCCTCCGATGATGGGCAGATTGTAGGCGCGGCGCAACGCGGCGATGGCCAGAAGACGGTCGGCCTTGGCCTGCGCCAAGCCGACCTCAGCTTTCACCAGCGCCTCTTCCGCGTCGATGACTTGCGAGGATATCGCCAGGCCCTGTGCGAGTCGCCGGCGGGTGAGGTTGGCGCTCTCGGTCGCCAGGGCGACCGCGCGCTCCATGACCGCAACCCGCTGCGTCGCCTCCGCCAGGTTGAATTCCGAGGACGCCCGCTCAACCGACAGTTGCAGGCGCGTTTGACGCGCCATCTCCTCGGCGGCCTTCAAACGCGCCCGTTTCTCGCTTACCGACGCGCCGGTCAGGAACCCGTCGAAGATCGACCACTCCAGCGCCAGCCCGGCCGTCCAACTGTCCTTGTCGCCGTCGAACTCCCAGCCCTGATAGCGGTCGATGGACGCGAAGGCGTTGATCGACGGGAGATATCCCGCCTTGGCCGCGCGTAACTCGGAGCGGGCGGCCTCGGCGAAGGCCTGACGCGATGCCGCCTCGGGACGCTCTCCGGGCGTGACGCCCTCCGGGACCGGGATGTCCAGTTCATCAAGGCCGCCGAATTGATTGTAGGGAAGACTGTCCAGGCCGATTGCCAGGCGCAGTCCTTCGCGCGCCAGCGACAGAGCGTTGCGCGCCTGGATCAATTGCTCTTCGGCTTGCGCCTGCTGCACCTGGATATTGAGCCACTCAGTCTTCAGCGCGGTGCCGGCATCGACCCGGCTTTTGACCACCGCCGCAGAACTGTCGTAGGCGCGCACCGACCCTTCCGCGGCGCGGACAAACTCGGCCGCGGTGAGCACGCCGAGATAGGCGCGGGTGACCTGCAAGGTGACATCGTTGCGGGTGGCTTGGTCGATGTGACGCATCCCGCGCTCGGCGGCCTGCGCGGCGCGCCGGTTGGCCCAGTCACGTCCGCCGCTGAACAGCCGCCACCCCGCCTGCCCCGACAGCAGCCAGTTGTCCGCCGCCTCGGGATTGTTCAGGTCGCCGCCCAGCGAGAATTGCCCCTGATTGAGCGCGTACATGAAGACATTGACCGGATTATCGCTCTGTGAGTAGGACGAATGGAGCGACAACCGCGGGAAGAAGGCCGCGCCGGCCTGACGGGTGCGCGCCCGGGCTTCTGCCACTCCCTCCGCCGCCGCGCGCACCAACGGCGATTGCTCCTGCGCCAACGCCACCGCGTCGGCCAAGGTCAGCCGCTGCGCCTGCGCCGGATGCGCGGGCAGAATCATGAACGCGAGCACAAGCAGCCCGGCCGCCGCCGTGAGTGTGAGAAATGGCCGATGCCTCATCGCCGCCTCCATCGAAACTGCCGTCTGGTGTTGTTCATCTGTCGTTCTCCTTTGAATGATCACGGTTGTCCTCCGCGCCGCTCCACCGGAAGCCCGGCGCCGCGCCACTCCGGGAAACCGTCTTCCAGACGGCGGGCGGCCAGTCCGGCGGCGCGCAACTGCTCGACCGCTTCGATCGACAACAGGCAATAAGGTCCGCGGCAATAGGCCACAATCTCCCGGTCGCGGGGCAACTCCCCGATCCGGTTCCGCAGCTGGTCCAGCGGAATCGAGATCGCATCGGGAATGTGGCCGGCATTGTACTCACGGGCCGGACGCACATCGAGGACCACCACCCGCCCCGCCCGCGCGCGTTCCAGCAGTTCCGCCTGCGGCACCGGCTCAAGTTGGTCGCGTTCGTCGACAAACCGCGCCACCAACTCGCGCAGATCGGACGACAAGACGACCGCCACACGGCGCAGCGATTGCCAGAGGGTCACCACATCGTCGCCGGACAGGGAGTAGTGCACATACAACCCCTCCTTGCGCGAGGTGACCAGGCCCGACTGACGCAGGACTTGCAGATGCTGGGAGATATTCGATACGGTCGTGCCGATTTCGTGCGCCAGATCCTCCACCGTTCGCTCGCCTTGTGAGAGGAGGTCGAGGATCTCCAACCGGTGCGGATTGGCCAGCGCCCGGCCCAAGCGCGCGAATTGCCCGTAGAGGCGGGTCTTATAGAGAAGCGTACTGGTTGGCTTCGGATTCATAAAGTATTCCAGCGAATACTAAAGTAGCTGCTTTGTGCTCATACGGCAAGCTGAATTCGCCGTTTGTGCCATCGAGCGAGATTTTTTCCCGCGCGCGGGGGTGATATATCTATCGCGCTGACAGACAATGTCTTATGGGCGGAATAAACGGGACAACGGACCGAGACGAATCTTTCCGTCCACGATTCTGCATTCGAGGACTATATTTATCCCACATCTCGCAGGGGGCGAGATTGGGTCGGCTGCCCTTCGCATATCCATGAACCGTCTGCGCGCATTCATCGCGTTCATTCGTTCCGCTGCACTGCTGGCGCTGTGTGTGTCGGGGGCTCTGCTGTCCGGCAGGTCGCCCGTACGCGCCGCCGACGATCTGCTGCCCGACATCATCGTCCGGCCCAACGACCTCTACAACAATGATGTGGTGACCAATATCGAACCGGGGCGTACCCATCTGCGGTTTTCGACCTCGACGGCCAACATCGGTCGCGGGAGGCTGCACCTGATCGGTGTTTTGCCGCCGCTGCCGGATGGGTCACAACTGGTGATGCAACGGATCTTCCGCAATGACGGCACCTACTGGGACGATTCCGCCGGCGCCTTTGTCTATCACCCGACCCACAGCCACACGCACTTTGAGAATTGGTGCGTCTATCGGCTGCGCCAGGTGCTGGCCGGCGACGGGGTTGGGCCGATTGTCGCCGCCAGCGGGAAGACCAGCTTCTGCGTCCTTGATCTGGCGGTGCACAACAGCTCACTGCCCAACTTCAACCCGACGCCCTACTATGTGAACTGCGCTTCCGGGGTGCAGGGGCTCTCGGTGGGCTGGCTGGATTTGTACTCCAAGTCTCTGCCGGGGCAGAACATCGACATCACCGATCTGCCCGACGGACTCTACTGGCTGGAGGCCGAAGTCGACCCCGACAACAACATTCTCGAGTCGGACAATGGCAACAACGTGACCCGGATCAAGGTGAGCATCGGCGAAGGATCGGGCGTTCCACTCGATGCCTTTGAGCCCAATGACTCGCTGTCGCATGTGCTGTCGCATCTGGAAGGCGCGCCCAACAGTCCCAATCTCGGGCCGTGCGGGCCGCGGCGGCAGATCGCCAACCTCACCATCCACGAGGCTGGCAACAACGACTACTTCCGCTTCTACTGCGCCGGCACCGGCGCCGCCGCCGACACCCTCCGGATCGATTTTGTGGATTCACAAGGCGACCTTGATTTGAAACTGCGCGACTCCGCCGGGGTGCAACTGGCGGTTTCCCAGGGAACCAGCAACACCGAGATCATCCTGCTGACCGGACGGCCGCCGGGGTGGTACTACGTCCACGTCTACGGTTATCAGGGCGCGATCAATCCGCTCTACACGCTCACCATCAATCCGCCGGCGGACAGCGCGCCGACCATCACCGTCCTCGATCCGGCGGGCGGCGTTACCAAGCGCGCGCACGGATTCGAGAACTACACCACCACCTGGGATGTCGACGATGTCGACGGCGACCCGACTTGGGTGACGATCTACCTCAATACGGCGCCGACATTCGATGGCAACGAATTGCTGCTGGAAGGATCGCTGCACACGCCGGGAGTGGACGGCTACCACATCGTTAACTCGGCGGCTGTGCCGCCGGGTGTTTACTGGGTGTATGCTCAAGTGACCGACGGCGGCTCCGTGGCCGGCGACTGGTCGGACGGGCAGATCGAATTCCTCACATCCTTCGACAGCGACTTCGACGGGATCTTCGATTACGCCGACAACTGCATTGGCTGGCCCAATCCCTCACAGGAGGCCGGGTGCCTGCGCCACGGCGACCCGGAGGCCGATGGTGTGATCAATGTCTTCGATGTCGTGCGCACGGTCGACATCGCCTTCCGTGGCCAGCCGTCGTTCGTCGATACCGACTGTCCGCACAGCCCCGCCGGACGCACCGATCTGAACTGTGACGGCAGCACGAATGTCATTGATGTGACCATGCTGATCGAAGCGGCTTTCCGCGCGGCGGTGCCGGAATTCTGCAACCCGTGCGCCTGCCAGTCCTACCCGTCCAATTGCCCTTAGGATTGCGGCTTTCTCGAACCGAACTCCCGAATCACGCGCGGCAGCTCATCCGGATCACTGACCGGCGGCGCGCAGACGTTGTCGGCGCACACGTAGGCACAAGCGGCATCGCCCCGGATCATCGCGCGCAGCGGCGCAGGCACCGCTTCTTTGTCCGCCGCAGTGGCGGCGACGAGCCGCCGGAGGGACTTCCGAGGGTGATACAGGCCGCGGGCGGTCTTCCACAAGTGTTGCGCACGATCATTGTCCGTCGCGCCGGTTACCACGATGGCCAATTCACCCAGGCGAAACCGCTCGGCGGCGTTGAAGTAAGCCCCGGCAAAGATGCCCATGCCATCGGCGGTCCCGGCGAAGGCCGCCAGTGTCTGCTCCGCCCATTCGCGATAGCGCCTCTGGTCGGTCATGTGCGCCAGGCGCATGAGCACTTCGGCGGCGATGGCGTTGGCCGATGGAGTCGGCGCATCCTGGATCGGTTTGCGCGGCTGTGCCAGAAGCCCCACACGTTCTCCCGATGGCGGCTGGTCGAAGAACCCGCCGCCGTTCGCATCCCAGAGGCGATTGTGCAGATCGTCCATGATGCGGCCGGCGGTCGCGATCCCGTCGATTCGTCCCCCGCGCTCGCCGGCATCCAGCAACGCGCGCGCCACGAATACACCGTCGTCCAGCAACCCCACGGGCACTTCCGCGCCGACCGCGTGCCGCACACGTCCATCCGCCAACACGCAGTCGCGCACGATCCGGTCCAGCGATTTCAGGGCGAAGCGCGCGGTCTCGGCGTCATCGAGGTAATCCGACGCAATCAGGCAGGCGGAGATCGCCATGCCGTTCCAGCCGGCGTACACACGCCGGTCGACGAAGGGCATCGGACGCCGGTCACGCGCCGCCTGCAACTTCGCGATGCCGGAGGCCAACAGCCGTTCCACCTCCGCCTCCGAACACTCCAGGCGCGCCGCGATTACGTCGATATCTTCGGCGACAAACAGGACGTTGCGCGCCGGGTTGTGATGCATCTCGCCTTTGTCCTGAATGTCGAAGCGGGCGGACAGCACCGGCAGCTCGTCCCGGGCGCAGATCGCGCGGACCTCATCAAGCGTCCAGGTGAAGTAATCGCCGTCATCGTGGAGACCGACATCGGCATCCTGCGATGTGAAAAAACCGCTCTCACTCCGGTCCGAGAGTGTCGCGCGCAGGAATCGAATGATTCCTTCGGCCGTGGCCC
Source organism: bacterium (assembly GCA_035559435.1). Classification (NCBI taxonomy): domain Bacteria; species bacterium. The sequence continues at coordinate 96,415 of DATMBC010000017.1, read as the reverse complement.
GGTAGAGCGGATCGCCGAACGCCGCATACGCCATCGCGTAGTTGCGCAACAGTTCGGTGTTGTCGTAAAGCATCTTTTCAAAATGCGGGACAATCCAGCGGGCATCGGTCGAATAGCGGTGGAATCCCCCGCCGATCTGGTCGCAGACGCCCCCCCGCGCCATGCGCGTTAATGTGCGCCGGATGACCTCCGCGCGCTGCGGCGTGGGATCATCGGCCTGACGTCCGAGCAGAAACTCGATGGTGGCGGAATGAGGGAATTTGGGCGCGTCGCCGAATCCGCCATGCGCCGGGTCGAATGTCGAGATCATCTGCGCTTCGGCGCGCGCGGTCAATCCCGCGGTCACGGCGCCGGCGGACGCGCGCGCGGCGTGCGCCGCCAGCGCCGCCGACAGCTCTTTCGCCGAGGTCTCGGCGCTGTCGCGCGACTGCGCGTAGTAGTCGGCCACCAACCGCAACACGTCGGGGAATCCCCGACGCCCAAAACGATCCTCCGGCGGGAAGTAGGTGCCGCCGGTGAACACGTCGCCGTCCGGTGTGAGGAAGGCGGTCAACGGCCAGCCGCCCTGCCCGGTGATCGCCGACACCGCCTCCTGATAGCGGCGGTCGACATCGGGGCGCTCGTCGCGATCGACCTTGATGGCGACAAAGCGCTCGTTGATGATCGCCGCGGTCGCGGGGTCCTCGTACGATTCCCCGTCCATCACATGACACCAGTGGCACCAGACCGCGCCGATGTCCAACAGGATCGGTCGGTTCAACTGGCGGGCGCGCGCGAACGCTTCCTCGCCCCATGGGTGCCAGTCCACCGGCTGATGCGCCGCCGATCGCAGGTAGGCGCTATGTTCCCGGGCGAGTCGATTGGGCATGGGCGCAGAGGCAGCGGCGCGTACGCGCCGTGTCCATTCCTGTTGTGCGGCGTTCCCCGCTATTGTTCGTGACTGTGCTGCCCCGGCCTGACATGGATGCCGTTGGGCAGCAGCCCGACCTGGATCGAATCGGTCACGGTCAGCGATCCGCCGTCGCGCCGCAGTTCATAGACCCATCCGGGCGTTCCCTGCAGCGTGCCGTTGTTGGCCGTCACGTAGAGGAATTTCTCGTCCGACGTGGCGGTAATCCCGAAGGTGCCGTTGTGCTGCACGACCGCTTCCGCGTGGGAGCCATCGGTCAGGTCGACGAGAAGCACGCTGTTGCCGTCCTGCGTCGTGACCGCCAAATAGCGATCATTGTCAAGCAGCATGCAAAGCCCGAGATGGTAATTGCTGATCGCGCCGGAGCGGTTGACAAACGGAACCAGAAGCGTGTCGATCGTTTGCCGCCGCACGATGTCGACGACAAAGATGGCCGACTGCCCTTCCCACTTCGATTTACGGCAACAGACATAGGCCAGCGAATCATCGTTGGCGATCGCGATGCAGTAGGGAGAGAACACCGGCTGGCCCAAGGGCGCCGGATCGTTGGGATCCAGCTTTACATTGAAGACGTTGTTCTCCGGGTCGCCGTCTGGATAATAGTAGGTTAGTTCGTCGGAGCCGGTGTTGACCACAACCACCGTTTCGCCATCGGAGGTCATGGCGACAAAGTGCGCCTGCGACCCGCAGGTGATCGAGTCCACCTCGGCCAGATCATTGAATCGCAGGATGTACATCTTGGTCCGCTGGCTGATCTCCTGGCCAAAGTCGGTCACGTAGACATGCTCGGCGTCGGGTGTGGCCAGAAGCCCCGTGTAGTAATGGGCCAGCGTACTGGAGGCCAGAAGCGCGTTGGTGGCGGCGTCGTACTTGTCCACCAACCCGCCCGGGGTGCGACCGACGACGAAGTAATACAGATGCGCATGGTCGAAGTGCAGATGGTGCGGCGCCGGATGCGCCATCGCAAGATCGTCGTCGTGACGCTCAAGCCCCGGCACCGACAGCACTGTCAGCGTGTTGGATTTTTCGTTGAGGACATAGAGCTCCTCCTGCAAGACATCCCGTGGCTCGTCGTCGGAACACGCCGCCAGGACCAGCGACAGTGTCAGGACGCCGACCAGGGCAGCCCATCGGCGGGACAGATGACGCGTGGATCGGATCACGGAAACCTCCCGGTGTCACTCGCTCAGACTCTGGTAAATCATCAGCGTGTTGCCGTCGGGGTCATGGAACGTCGCCAACCGGACCATGCCCTCGTAGGTCCGGGTCTCTCCGTCAAAACGGACCTGGCGCGCTTCCAGTTCCCGGCGGGCGCGATCGATGTCCAGGACGCCGAAGACGAGCGTGGCGTTGCCGCCGCCGGCCGGCATGCGGTCGACCCGGTTTAAGCCCACATTCACACGCGCCACCGGGCTTTCCAGCTCGCACCAGCCCATTTCATCGATCCTGTAGAGCAGCTTGAAGCCGAGCACATCCTCGTACCAGCGCACGGCGAGGTCGAGGTCGGCGACATCCAAACTGCAGGTCAATCCGCCGTCATATCCAAGTGTTGCGGCCATGTGGCTCTCCTCTCCGGCGGATGCACAGGCGCCGCCGGCAATATCATACTTCAGTGTTCAGTTGACGCGACAAGTAAGCGTCGACATCGGGGCCGCGGGGATTGGACAGGACGCAATCGATCCATGCCTGTCGTTCATGGCATTGCACCATCAGGTCCCACACACAGACCGAATTGTGATCTGCCGGCGCGTCGCGCAGCGACCCGGGCTTGTCGACCGGCGAGACCTGGTACCAGTGCAGCAGCTCATTCTCATTGATCCACAAATCGAGGAACACCTGGTTCTCGCCACGGCCATCATGGATGCCGACAAAGCCGACATTATAATGTTGCTGGCCTGTCGGTTCCCCGATCAGACGCCGTGTGACCGACTGCCGAGCGGCCTCGACCAGCGCCGGACGCGGTTGCGGACGCTTATAGCTGATGCCGTAGGCCTTCAGACGCCACCCCGCCACTGTCCAGAGATCGAGAAAGCGGATGGGGCGAGGCTGGTAGGAGGAACGATTCATGCAACCGGCTCGAAATGCGCGAAGGTGCGGGCGGTTTCAGAGAGCGACGCCAGCGGCACAAACTCGCCGTGACGGGCGAAAGCGCCCCAGATTTCCTGCACCGCCGGCTCCGCTTCAGCCCGCCGCGAGTGCTCCACCGATGTCCACTCGAATGACTCGATGAACACGCCGTCCGTGGCCGACCAGAGCAGCAGCGCCGGACGCTCGGTGACCAGCCCCAGCGAACGCAGAGTCGGGACATGGCGCTCGAACAGCCCGCGGACTTGTTCCTTCTGTCCCGGATGGGGACGCACGGCGTAAATGACGGCAATCGCGCTCATGACGTACGCTCCGTTCAACCAAACAACTCCGCCAGACGCTGCCCCGCCTCGCGGCAGTCATCCAATGAACAGGTGTAGGCAAAGCGGATATAGTCTGATGTGCAGGCGCCGAAGTGGTGGCCGGCGACGCTGCCGATCCCGTGCCGCAGGATGTGCTGCGACATCCACTCGCCGAGCGGCAGCGGGTCGGAGGCCGGCGGAACGGTGAATCGTCCGCGCGCCTGCTCGATCAACGCTTCGCGGTTGATGTGAGGATACCAGTAGAAGGCGCCCTTTGGCTTCAAGGTGAAATTGAACACGCCCGCCCGTACCAATCCCTCCTGCAACGCGTCGCCGCGCGCCTTGTAGCTGGCGGCCATGTCGCGCAAACGGCCATCGTGCCGGGCGTCGAGAGCCTCCACCGCGCCCCACTGCGCGACGGAGTTGACGCCGTTGGTGGTGTACAACAGCGCCTTGCGGTAGCGCTCGATCATCTGCGGGTCGATCAGGTGGGTGTAGCCGATGCGCAGTCCGGAAAAATTCTGCGACTTGCTCATCGAGAAGATCGGGATGAACCGCCGGTAGATGTCCGGATCGTTGGTGGCGTGCGCCTGCTGCGTGAGGATGACATAGTCGGGATCATAGACCAGATCCTCGTAGGCGAGATCCTCGATCACAAAGAAGCGATGACGGCGGACCAGTTCAAACAGCGCCGCGACATCCCCCTTGGGAAAGATGCCGCCGGTGGGGTTGCCGGGGTTGACGATGATCACCGCGCGCGGCCGATGGGTCTCGACCGCGGCGGCGAATTCGTCCATCCGCCAGTTGAATCCCAGTTCCTCGCGCGTCGGGACCTCGACCAGACGCGCGCCGGAGAGGCGCGCCACATGGATCATCGATTCCCAGACCGGCGACGGCAACAGCACGGTCTCGTCACGTCCCAGCGCCGAGGTGAGGACGCAATACAACACGCCCATCGCGCCCTGGCCGGTGAAGACCGTCTCCTCGTTCAGGTCGTGCACGATTCCGTTCTTGCGCGCCAGCTTCTCGCAGATTTTCGCGCGCAAGGGACGGATGCCGGTGGCCTCGGTGTAGTAGGTCTTGTTGTCGCGAATGGCGCGGATCATCGCTTCGGCGACCTCGGGGAAGATCGGGTAGGACGGCGTCCCCGATTCCATGCGGTAGACCTTCTCGCCGCGATTCTGCTTGTCGATCAGCGCGTCGCGAATCTCGACAATGCGCGAGAGCGTGACCGAATCGTAGACGTGCTCGTGGTCCGCCGCGCGCGTCTCCGCCGCCTTCGGCCGGGCACTGCCGGTCGTCAGGGAATCCATCGATTGCTCGCTTTCTAAAGAAGCCGCGCATCAAGGCGCGTGTCCAGACGCGCCTTGATCGCCGCGATATCGTTCAGATCGATCGGGAACGCATGCCAGGATAACGGATCGGGGACCGAGGGGCCCAGTTCAAAGGCCGTTTCGCCGCCGGGCCCGAAGGCGTAAGAGCCGCCGCCCTCCTCGTCGCGCGCGTTGATGCCGACGGTGAAGCACTGATTTTCGACCGCGCGCGCCCGCAAAAGCAGCTGCCAGGCATCATCCCGCACCCGCGGCCAGCGCGCCGGCACCACCAGGAGGTCCAGCCCGCTTTTGAACCATGGCCGAACGATTTCCGGAAAGCGCAGATCGTAGCAGACGATGATCCCGGTGCGAACGGTCTGCCCCTTGCAGGTCAACGCCAGCGGCGCGGCCGGCTCCCCCGGCGCGAAGAATTGGTCATCGGCCAGCGGACGGAACAGGTGGGTCTTGGCCACGGTCGCGATCCGCTCGCCGCGCGAGAAGATCATCGATGCGTTGAGCATTTTGCCGTTATGTCCCGGCATCGCGACCGTGCCCGCAATCAACGTCAGCCCATGCCGCTCCGACAGGCGCGCCAATTGCTCGGTCAATCCGGCCAGATCGTCCATCGGCCGGCGCTCGGTGGCCAGTCGTTTGTAGCCGCCGTCAAACAACTCCGGCAGCACGAGAATGTCGACCGTTCCCGGTTTGCTTTCGCGATCGAATGCCGCGAGTCCTTCGCGGTTGAACAAGCAGGCGATTCGCAGAATCATTGTATGCGCCATTGCCCCGACGGGGCAGATGGTCCCGCAGGCGGTGGTAGCCGGTGCCCGACGCGCCGCACCGTGTGGCGGGATAACAGGATACCATCGCGCGGCCCAGCAATCAAGACTGATCTCGTCGTCTCTTGCCGCGCAAAAAAAGACAACTTTACGCGATCTCGCCCGTTAGATTGAACGTCCCTTTTTTTCGGGACACCTGCGTACGGACTTATCCACATGCTTCGAGCGGAGGGTTACATGTTCCAGCGAATCGGATTCGTGCTGGGAGTGTTGTTGCTGCTCCCGGCGCTGGCCGCCGCCGAGGACGCGCGCTTGCTGCGCTTCCCCGACATTCATGGCGACCAGATTGCTTTTTCCCACGGGGGCGATCTCTGGATCGTTTCCGCCAACGGCGGCCAGGCGCGCCGTCTGACCACGCACGACGGTCTCGAATTGTTTCCGCGCTTTTCGCCCGACGGCAAGAAGATTGCCTTTATGGGCGAGTACGAAGGTGATCAGAATGTGTTCGTGATCGACGCCGGCGGCGGTGAGCCCAGGCGCCTCACCTACCATCCCGCGATCCGTTCCACGTCCGAGCGCATGGGCCCGGAGAGCATCGTGATGGACTGGACCCCCGACGGCAAGCGCATCCTCTATCGCTCGCGCGAAGAGACGCACAGCGTCTGGGAAGGCAAGCTGTATACGGTCAGCCCCGAGGGAGGGTTGCCAATCGAGCTTCCGCTGCCGCGCGGGGGCTTCGCCTCGTTCAACGGCGACGGCACCAAGATCGCCTATTGCCCGATCTTCCGCGACTTCCGCACCTGGAAGCGCTACAAAGGCGGCACCGCTCAGGATGTCTGGATCTACGATCTGGTCAACGCCCGCTCCGAGAAACTGACCGACTGGGAAGGCACCGACAACATGCCGATGTGGGACAACGCCTCGGGGAAGATCTACTTCAACTCCGACCGCACCGGCACGCTCAATCTGTTCGTCTTCGACCCCGCCGACAAATCGACCACCCAGGTGACGCAGTTCACCGAGTACGATGTCCGCTGGCCGGCGATGGGGCCCGGCGCGATTGTCTTTGAAAACGGCGGCTGGCTCTATGTCCTCGATCTGCCCAACGGAACGCCGCGCAAACTCTCGGTGCAGTTGGGCGACGACGCCCTCCCCGCCCGCGACCGCTGGATCAATGTCAAGGATCGCATCCAGGATTACACCGTCTCCTACGACGGCAAGCGCGCCATGTTCGGCGCCCGCGGCGAGATCTTCACTGTGCCCGCCAAGCACGGCAACACCCGCAATGTCACCAACACCCCCGGCGCCAATGAGAAGTTCTCAACCTTCTCGCCCAATGGCCAGTGGATCGCCTATGTCTCCGACGCCTCCGGCGAGGATGAGCTCTACCTGCTGAAGGTCAATTCGTCCGAACCGCCGGTGCGTCTGACCACCGATGGCGACCGTTACAAATACCAGCCGTCCTGGTCGCCGGACTCGAAGAAACTGGCCTGGTCGGACAAGAGCGGACGGGTGTTCTGGATCGACGTCACCACCAAGTCAAAGACGATGATCGTGCAGGGCCAACGCGGCGACATCCGCGATTATGTCTGGTCGCCCGACTCGAAGTTCATCGCCTACTCCGACAACAACGAGCACTTCATCTCGCAGATCTGGGTCTACTCGCTGGCCGAGAACAAGAATCGCGTCGTCACGCCCGGCGACTACGACGACGTCAACCCGGCTTGGGATCCGCAGGGGAAGTACCTGTACTACCTGTCCAACCGGCACTTCAACCCGATGCTGGGCAACTACGAGTTCAACTTCGTGCTCGAGAAGATGACCGAGATTCACGCGCTCATCCTCGCCGCGGGTTCGCCCTCGCCGTTTGCGCCGAAAAGTGACGAGGTCACCCCGAAGAAGGATGAGGCCGCCGGCGCGGGCAAAGAGGAGAAAAAGGACAAGGACGGCGCCGCCGCCAAGCCCGTGACGGTCACGATCGATTGGAACGGGCTTTACGACCGCGATGTGCGCCTGCCGGTGGACGCGGGGCAATACGGTGGGCTGGCCGCGGCCGAAGGGCGTGTCTTTTACATCTCCACCGGGCTGGGCGGTCTCGACGGTCCGGTCGAAGACGCCAAGACCACCCTCCATGTCTTCGTCATGGAAGACCAGAAGTCCCACGCCTTCCTCGAAGGTCTGGATGGCTACGATCTGACTCCCGACGGCAAGACGATGATCGTGCGGATGAACGGGAAATACGAGATCATCGATGCCGGCGGCGAGAAGGCCAAGACCGGCGACAATGTCCTCGATCTGTCCAACCTTGAGATGCGCCTCGATCCGCGCGCCGAGTGGAAGCAGATCTTTGAGGAAGGGTGGCGTCTCCAGCGCGACTTCTTCTACGATTCGCTGATGCACGGGGTCGACTGGAAGAAGATGCATGACCGCTACGCCCCGCTGGTCGACCATGTCACGCACCGCTTCGATCTCACCTATGTGCTCGGCGAGATGATCGGCGAGCTGGCCACGGGCCACACCTACGTCGGCGGCGGCGATTATTATCGTCCGAGCGCCAACGAAGTCGGACTTCTGGGCATCAACTTCGTCGTCGACTCGGCCGCGCGCCGCTGCAGGATCGGCCGCATCCTCGAAGGCGAGAACTGGCGCGATGACCGCCGCTCGCCCCTCACCGAGCCGGGCATCAAGGCCGCCGCCGGCGACTACATCATCGCCATCAACGGCAAGCCGCTCTACATCGACACGCATCCGTATGCGCTCACCGAAAAGTGCGCCGGGCAGACGGTCTCGGTGACGCTGTCCAAGTCGCCCGACGGCTCCGGCAGTTGGACGATCGAGCCGAAGACCATTGGCAGCGAGGAAGAGCTGCGCTACATCGACTGGGTTGCGCGCAAGGCGCGCTACACCGATTCGGTCTCGGGCGGACGGATCGGCTACGTGCACATCCCCGACATGGGCGCGCCGGGACTCAAGCAGTTTGCCAGCATGTTCTTCCCGCAGATCCGCAAGGAAGGGATGATCATCGACGTGCGCTGGAACGGCGGCGGGTTCGTCTCGCAGCTGATCATCGAGCGTCTGCGCCGTGTGCTGTCGGCGATGGGCAAATCGCGCAACTATGGCCCGACCACCTATCCCGGCACGGTCTTCCACGGCTACCTCGCCTGTCTGTGCAACGAGCACTCGGCCTCCGACGGCGACAACTTCCCATACCACTTCCGCAAGTACGGCCTCGGCCCGGTGATCGGCAAACGCACCTGGGGCGGCGTGGTCGGCATTCGCGGACATCGTCCTTTCACCGACGGCGGCTACATGAACACGCCCGAGTTCGCCAAGTACGACCTGGATCGCAATTGGATCATCGAGAACCGCGGTGTTGACCCCGACATTGAGGTCGAGTACCCGCCGGAGATCGTCTACAAGGGCGGCGACCCGCAGATTGACCGCGCGGTGCAGGAGATCATGAAACAGATCACCGAGGCGCCCAAGCAATTGCCGCCGCCGCCAGCGACCCCGCCCGAGAAGCGGTAAGTCTTACGTCTCGTTCCCACCGGCCCGGCCCTCAACGAGGGCCGGGCCATTTGTTTGGCAACGAGGGGAGGATTTCTTTACTTTGTGTCGCCCGGCGGCGGCCCCGGTGCCGGGGGAGGACCATTCATGCGACATGCCCTGCTGTCATTCCTCGCCACGTTGATCCTGTCGGCCGTGATTGCGTCTCCGACCGCCGCCGACGACTTCCTCACCGTCACCGAGCAGAACGATTTCCGCATCACCGCCACCTACGACGAGACCATCGACTTCCTGCGCCGCCTCGAGAAGGCCTCGCCCTATGCGAAACTGACGGTCTTCGGGCGGACGCCGCAGGGGCGTGACCTGCACTGTTTCATTGTCTCAAAGGACCGGGCCTTCACCCCGGCCGACGCGAAAAAGACCGGCAAGGTGATCTTGCTGGTGCAAAACGGCATCCATGCCGGCGAGATCGACGGCAAGGACGCCTCGATGATCCTCCTGCGCGAAATCCTCGTGACCCGTGAGCGCGAGCCGCTTCTGGACAACGTGATCCTGTTGATCATCCCAATGATCAACCCCGACGGCCATGAGAACAACAGCCGTTACACCCGCGCCAATCAGTACGGCCCGGAGAACGCAGGCTTTCGCGTCACCGCCCAGCGCTACAATCTCAACCGTGACTACATGAAGGCCGACGCGCTTGAAATGCGCGCTTGGTTGAGACTGTGGACGACGTGGATGCCCGACTTCTTCATCGACAATCATGTGACCGACGGGCACGACTGGCAGTATGTGATCAACTACACCATGCCGTGGCAGCCCAACGCCGCCGCCGCCATCCGCCAATGGACCAGGGAGCAGTTCGATCCCTATTTTCATTCCCGCTGCGCCGACCTGGGCTTCCCGCCCTTTCCCTACGCCTTCCCGATGCGGAACCGCACCGATGGCGCGGTCGGCACCTATGTCGATATTCCGCGCCTCTCAACCGGCTACACCGCGCTCTGGAACCGTCCCGGTCTGCTGATCGAAATGCACTCGCTCAAGGAGTATGAGCCGCGGGTGCGGGGCAATCACGCCGCGATGGTCGCGGTGCTCGAACTGCTCAACCGCGAGGCGGCCAGTCTGAAGGAGGCGATCGCGCGCGCCGACGCCGACTTGATCGGCGGCGTGCTGGATTCGGTGCCCATTGCCTTCCAACCGACGGGTGAATCGACCATGGTGGCCGTGCGGAACTACTCGTCGGCGCTGGATTCCGGCCACGTGACCGGCGGGAGGTTCACCCGATGGGATCGCAGCCGTCCGCAGATCGACACCGTTCCCTACTTTGCCAGTTTCCGCCCGCGCGCCCAGGTGGCGATTCCGCGCGCGTACCTGATCCCGCGTGAATGGACGGACGTGATCGAGCGCCTGCGCTGGCATGGCGTTGCGATGCGCACGCTCGCCGCGCCGGCAACGTTGCCGGTCGAACTGTACTACCTCGACAGCGCCGACTGGGCGGAGGAGGCCAACGAGGGGCATGTTCGTGTCGCCTGCAAGGCGCGCCGCGTCGACACGACGCTGAGCTATCCCGCCGGCACGGTGGTCATCGATCCCCGTCAACCCGCCGGCAAAGTCGCGGTGCACGCGCTGGAGCCCGAGGCCCCGGACTCCTTCCTCGGCTGGGGCTTTTTCAACACCGTGCTGGAGCAGAAGGAATACGCGGAGGGATATGTGATCGATCCCCTGGCCGATTCGCTCTACGCCGCCGATCCGCAGATCCGCGCCGCATTCGATGCCCGTGTCGCCGCCGACACGACCTTCGCCCGCAGCGTGCAGGCCAAGCGCGATTTTTTCTACAAGCGCTCGCGGTTCGCCGAGGGCGGACTCAACTGGTACCCCGTCGCGCGACTGCGCGGCGACATCCCGGCCACCAGCCCCTGGAAGGATGACGATGCCCGCTGAAGTTGTCTCGATTCATTATGTCCGGTCCGACGGCGCCCGCGCCGTCAAGGCCGATGCCGTCGAAGTGCGCGCCAATTACGGCATTCCCGAAGACTATCGCTCCGGCCAAAGTCCGCGGCGGCAACTGACGCTGATCGAAGAGGAGGCCTTGCAGGAAGCCGCGCGCCTCCTTGGGCGTCCGGTTCCAGAGGGCGCCTCGCGTCGCCAGGTGGTCGTGCGCGGCATCGACTTGAACAAGATGATCGGACACCACATCCGTCTCGGCGAGATCACGCTGTCGGTGGAGCGCTATTGCGCGCCCTGCGAGCGCATGAATCAGGAACTCGGACCCGGCGGACGCGACGCCCTGCGCTGGAAGGCCGGCGTCACGGCCCGTGTGGTCTCCGGCGGCACGCTCCGTGTCGGCGATCCGGTCACGCTGCTGCCGGATTCCGATTGACGGCCCGCGACGTTGCCTGTGGCGTCCGCCGTCGGACGTGGGCCTTTTCGCCGGGAATCTCCGATAGATTTTGCTCCGCTTCACTTGGTAGATTCCCGCCCGCCATGAGCCGGTCGTCGGCTTGGGCCATCAAGGAGACCATCCCATGCTCGACCAACAGCACCTGGCGTCCGATACTCACGTGTTCAACGGTCTCAAGGCGCTGGGCCTGCACAACATCGGCCGCATCTACGCCAACCTCGTCACGCCGGCCCTCTACGAGGAAGTCATCCGCCGCCGCGAGGGGATGATGGCGTTGTCCGGTCCGTTGGTTGTGCGCACCGGCCATCACACCGGCCGCTCCGCCAACGACAAATTTCTGGTCGATGACGCGACGACGCATCCCCATGTCTGGTGGGGGAAGGTCAATCGGCCCTTCGATCCCGGCCGCTTCGAATCGCTCTACCGCAAGGTGCTCGCCTATTTGCAGGGGCAGGATCTCTATGTGCAGGATCTCTACGCCGGCGCCGATCCCAAGCACCGTCTGCGCGTGCGCGTGATCTGCGAAAACGCCTGGCACAGTCTGTTCGCGCGCACGCTCTTTCTGCGCCCGCACGCCGACGAGCTGCCGACCTTCGCCCCCGACTTCACCATTGTGCACGCGCCGCATTTCCACGCCAACCCCGATGTCGACGGCACCAACTCCGAGACCTTTGTCATCCTCGACATGACCCGCCGTCTGGTCATCATCGGCGGCACCAGTTACGCCGGCGAGATCAAAAAGTCGGTGTTTACGGCGATGAACTACATCCTGCCGTTCAACAACGTCATGCCGATGCACTGCTCGGCCAACGTCGGCAAGGGCGGCGACGTTGCGCTCTTCTTCGGATTGTCCGGCACCGGCAAGACCAGTCTCTCCGCCGATCCCGAGCGGGCGCTGGTCGGCGATGACGAGCACGGGTGGTCCGACGACGGCATCTTCAACTTCGAAGGCGGCTGCTACGCCAAGGTGATCCGCCTGTCCGCCGATGCCGAGCCCGACATTTACGCCTGCACGCGCCGCTTCGGCACTATCCTGGAAAACGTCGTGATCGACGCCACGTCGCGCCGTCTCAACCTCGACGACGATGCCATCACCGAGAACACGCGCGCGGCCTACCCGCTGACGCACATCGCCAACGCGGTGCCCTCGGGATGCGCCGGCCATCCGGACAACATCATGTTCCTCTCCGCCGACGCGTTTGGCGTGCTGCCGCCGATTGCCAAGTTGACCCCGGCCCAGGCAATGTATTACTTCATCTCCGGGTACACCGCCAAACTGGGAGGCACGGAGAAGGGGTTGGGCAAGGAGCCGCAGGCGACGTTTTCAGTTTGTTTCGGCGCGCCATTCATGGCGCTGCATCCGACGGTGTACGCAAAACTGCTGGCCGAACGGATCCGGAAGCACAAGTCGCATGTCTGGCTGGTCAATACCGGCTGGAGCGGCGGGGCCTATGGCGTCGGGTCGCGCATCAAGATCGGCTATACGCGCGCGATGATCAAAGCGGCGCTGGGCGGCCGGCTGGCCTCGGTGCCGACCGTGAATCACCCGGTGTTTGACTTTGCCGTGCCGCAGTCCTGCCCCGGCGTGCCCGCGGAGATTCTCGATCCGCGGCGCACCTGGCCCGATCCGAACCGGTACGATGAGGCGGCAGCGGCGCTGGGCAGGCGCTTCCGCGACAACTTTGCTCAGTTCACCAGCGGCGTTTCCGATGAAATTGCCCAAGCCGGACCGAAAGCGTAGTTCATTCAGGCGGGCGCAAACCCTGCCGACACTTGGGATATAGGAGAGGGCGGCCGGGATGGCCGCCCGCTGCGTTTACGCCATGAAAGCCCTGCACACCATCGATGTCCAGCCCCGGGTTCCCGAGCGGTTGTCCGATCTGATCATGATCGCTTACAACCTTTGGTGGTCCTGGCACCCCGAAGCCATTCAATTGTTCCGTCGCATGGACGCCGATCTCTGGGAACAGGCCCATCACAACCCCGTTGCCATGCTCGGCGCCATGCAGCAGGAACGGCTCGATGAATTGCAGCACGACGAGGGTTTCCTCGCGCAATTGGACCGGCTCGCGGCTCAGTTCAAAGAGTACAGGTCCGCGGCGACCTGGTATGCGAAATCGCACGGCCCGGTCGATCAGCCGCGCATCGTCTACCTCTCGGCCGAATACGGCCTCACCGAGTGCATGCCGATCTACTCCGGCGGCCTCGGCCTGTTGGCCGGCGATCATATGAAGTCGGCCAGCGAACTGGGCATCCCGCTGATCGGGGTCGGACTGCTTTATCAACGCGGCTATTTCACGCAATATCTCAACGCTGACGGTTGGCAGCAGGAACGGTACAACGACAACGATTTCTACAACATGCCGATGCGGCACCTGATCGGTGCCGAGGGCCAGCCGCTGAAGATCCGCCTCGAATTCCCCCGCCGCGCCGTGGTCGCGCAGGTCTGGGATGTGCAGGTGGGGCGGGTGCGCGTGATCCTGTTGGATACCAACGTGCCGGAAAACTCCGTCGAGGACCGTCAGATCACCGCCGAACTGTACGGCGGCGACACCGAGCGGCGCATTCAGCAGGAGATTGTGCTGGGCGTCGGCGGCATCCGCGCCGTCCAGGCGCTCAGCTTCCGTTGCTCGGTCTGCCATCTCAACGAAGGCCACAGCGCCTTCTCCGTTCTGGAGCGGGTCCGCGCGCTGGTGACCGAGCACAACTTCGCGTTGCCGCACGCGCTGGAGGTAGTGCGCAAGACCACGGTCTTTACCACGCACACGCCCGTGCCCGCCGGAATCGATCAGTTCCCCGAACCGATGATGCAGAACTACTTCGGGGAGTTCGTCAAGCAGATGGGCATGGCCTGGAATGATTTCATGGCGCTGGGGCATCTGGATCCCAACGACCGCCATGCGCCGTTCAACATGATGTCGCTGGCCCTGAACATGTCCTACCGCGCCAATGCGGTGTCGCGCCTGCACGCCAAAGTCTCGCGTCGCATGGTCGAACGCGGCTGGCCGGAAGTCCCGGTCGAGGAAGTGCCCGTGGTCCCGATCACCAACGGCGTGCACACCCGCTCGTGGATTTCACAGGAAATGTCGGAGTTGTTCGACCGCTATCTGGGACCCGCGTGGAGTTCGCAGCCGGCCGATCAGACCATCTGGGAGCGCATCGAGCAGATTCCCGATGAGGAGCTTTGGCGCACGCACGAGCGTCGCCGCGAGAAACTGGTGGCGGCCGCGCGCCGCCGGCTGGTGAACCAATACGAACAGCGCGGAGCGCTCGATCACGAAATCCATGCCGCCCGCGAAGCGCTCAACCCGCAGGCGCTCACCATCGGTTTCGCGCGCCGCTTCGCGCCCTACAAGCGCGCAACCCTCCTCTTACGCGACCGGGAACGGCTCAAACGGATCCTGATGTCGGAGACCCGTCCCGTCCAACTGTTGATCGCCGGCAAGGCGCATCCGCACGACCAAACCGGTAAGGACCTGATTCGGGAGATCATCCACTTCGCCCACCAGCCCGAGCTGCGCCGCCGCGTGGTCTTTCTGGAAGACTACGAGATTTCGTTGGCCCGCAGTCTGGTGCAGGGCGTGGATCTGTGGCTGAACACGCCGCGCCGTCCGATGGAAGCCTGTGGCACCAGCGGCATGAAGGTGGTCTTCAACGGGGGTCTCAATGCCAGCGTCCTCGACGGGTGGTGGGACGAGGCCTACGCGCGCGACCGCGGCTGGGCGATCGGCTCCGGCGAGGAATACACCGATTGGAACCTGCAGGATCAGATCGAAGCCGACGCCCTCTATGATTTGCTCGAAGAGGAGATTGTGCCGCTGTTCTATGACCGTGGCACCGACAATCTGCCGCGCGGCTGGATTGCCCGGATGAAATCGTCGATGCGCGCCCTCTGCCCGCGTTACAACGCCAACCGGATGATCCGCGAGTACACCGAGCGCTTCTACGTGCCGGCCATCTCCGATTGCGACCGTCTGAGCGGCAACCGTGAATCGCTGACCGCCTACAGCGACTGGAAGGAGCACGTCCGCCGTCACTGGGGCCAGGTGGCGATCCTCAAGGTGGCGGCGCACGACGGCGGCCGGGTCAGCGTCGGCCAGGCGGTCGGCGTCACCGCCACCGTCTTCCTCGGCGCGCTCACCCCGCGCGATGTCCGTGTCGAGCTGTATTTCGGCAAACTGGACGCCAGCGATCAGATCAAAGACGCCACTCCGATCCCGTTGCCGGAAGTCCACGATCTCGGCAACGGGACATTCGCCTTCAGCGGCACGACCTCCCGCAAGCGCAGCGGGCGCTATGGCTACTCCGTGCGCGTGTTGCCCGCCCACCACGCCATGACCAACCCATGGGAGATGCGGCTGGTGCGCTGGCCATCCGACCAGACAATCCGCTGACGCGATCCGTGCGCGTCGTCGGGATTTCCCGCCGTTCCAACTCGGTGTCGCAACCGTCGTCGATGAAGCATACACCGGAGACTCGGTGCGCACGCTTGGTCCGGTCCCTGCGATTCATGCGGGCCGATACGTCATTATGCGACGGGCAAAGCATCCGAGACGCGCGCCGGCAGGTTTGGCGGCTCCGAGTGGACGCGCTGGACATACATCTTGGCCATCATCCCAAAATAGAACGAGACCACCATCCCGCCGATTGAGTAGAACAGGTAGGCCGAATAGAAGTAGTGGCAGATGATCGCTCCGACCGGTCCGGCCAGGATCAGCAGCGCGCGCAATTGTTGTTCGTCGCGCGCTCGCCCCAACAGTTCCCACCCCATC
The DNA here is from genome assembly GCA_035559435.1 of bacterium. NCBI lineage: Bacteria > bacterium. Next base: position 80,346 of record DATMBC010000017.1, on the reverse strand, counting down.
TTCACCAGTCGCCAGAACATCCAAAGGATAAGAAAAGTCCCGATGATTCCCGTCTCGGCCAGGTAGGTAATGGCATCGTTGTGGACGCCCAGCCCGCCGGCGCGCGGCGAGGCGGGATCGAGGTGAAAGAAGTCGAACCGGTCGCTCCAGCGGCTGGCCTGCCCGAGGCCCACGCCGAAGATCGGCGAGTCAGTGAACACCGCCCATCCCATCTTCCACAACAACAGACGGATGAAAATGGTGTTCGAACGGCCTTCGATCGCCTGCTCCACCCGTTGTGAGGCCGTCTCAAACAACACGATCTGTCCGAACAGAAAGATCAGGATCATGGCCGTGGTCACCGCGACCAGAACGACGATGCGGCGACGGAGCTTCGGCACATGCCGGCGGCGCGACCAGATCCAGGTCGACACCACGACCACGATGATCCCCAGCAGCGCCTGCAACATCGCCGAGCGCGTCTGAGTGGCGATCAGCCCCAGAAAACTGATGCCGGCCGCCGCGATCCACCACAGTCGCGCGGACCGACGGGCCGACACGATCGCGCCGACACTGGCGTGGATCATCGCCATCGACAGGAAGGTGTTGAAAAACCAGCCGGCGGGCCCGAAGACACGCTCCCGTCCGCCGCTGGCGACGAACTCCGCGATGGTGGATAACGAGATCACGATCGTCGCGGCGAGCATGAGCAACAGGATCCGTCCGATGTCCTCTTCCGCCACCTGGTCGAGGATGATCAATGTGAGGGCGATCAACTGCAGGTGGCGGGCCCAGTTGATGAGGGCCGGTATGGTGTATGGCGCCCAGACGACTGTCAGGCCAAAGTACACCGCCAGCGCCGCTAACGGCGCGAACAGCGGGTTGCGCCTCCAGGCTCCCGGCGTCGTTGAGGCGAGCCGATTCATGATCGCGCCGGCCATCAGCGGCACGGACAACACGTCTGAGACATAGATTCCATCCGTGCCGGGGAGCGGGTGCTTGGAGAACATCGCGGCCATGAGCAGAAAGAGCCCAAGGCGCGGATATAATAGCGGGAGCAGGAGGGCCAGCGCGGCCAACGGCGCCAGTCCCAGCGGCCAGCCGTAACGAGCCGCGGCGACTCCCGCGACGAATTGCAGCGCGCCGATCGCGGCCAACCACCGCCACCACGCGCGTGTCCGGATGGACAGCGTTGCCTCAAGCGCCATCATCGAATGCCCCGGCCGCGCACACCCGCGGACGACCGAAGCGAAGATATCCTCCGATTGACCGCAAAGACAGCCCGAACCCGCTACGCCTGGACGCGCGCTACGACACCAGCGAGCGGATCCGCTCGAAGTCGGACTCGGCGAGACGGCCGATCCAGCGCTCCACTTCCTCCCCCTTGGGGTTGTAAAGAATGGACGCCGGAATCGTGCCGGAGAGCTGGAAGCGCGCCGTCAGGTCATCGGTCGAGCCGGAGAAGATAATATTGGGGTAAGCCATGCGGTGCATCTCGGCGAAGGAGCGCACCTTCTTGACCGCTTCCGCCTCAGTCGGCGAGGTCATGAAATCGGCGGAGATGCCCACCAACGCGAACGGCTTATCGCGCAGGGATTGATGCAATGCCACCAGATCGGGCGTTTCGACCACACAGGGGCGGCACCAGGTCGCCCAGACGTTCACCAAGACCCATTTGCCTTTGACGGCCTCCAGAACCGAATCGACCCGTGGCACCGCTCCGACCACCACCGTGGGCGTGGTGGCCGTCGGGTTGGCCGTGGCGGTGGCGTTCGACCGCGGCGCGGGTGTTGGTGTCGAGGGTGTCCCGCAACCGACCAGGACGATCACGCCCAGGACGCCGAGGGCGCGCAGAAGTGGGCTCCGTACGCTCATGACGAAGACTTCTTCCCCGTCGCGAGGACGTCCGCGCGCCACTTGATCGAGCAACCGAAGGCCGTGGTGGTCGCGGTCGGGATTCCCCGCCCGGCGACGAGCGCGTCAAGCGCATCGGTCAACTCCCGCTTCTTGACTTCATTCTCCTTGGCCGAATCGTCGATCCGCCCGCGGTAGACCAGCGTCCCCTTGGCGTCGAACAGGAAGATGTGCGGCGTGACCTTCGGGCCGTATTGAAGCGCTACCGCCTGCGATTCGTCGTAGAGGTAGGGGAAGTTGTATTTCATCGAGTCGGCGCGTTCCTTCATCTTGGCGAAGGAGTCATCCGGATAGGCCTTGGCATCGTTGCTGGAGATGGCCACCACGCCGATCCCCTGCGGCTTGTACCTGGCGGTCAGATCGATGATCCGCTTCTGGTAGGCGACCGCATAGGGGCAATGATTGCAGGTGAAGATGACCAGTGTGCCCTTCTCGCCGGCAATGTCCTTGTAGCTGTAAGTCTTCCCATCGGTGCCCGGCAGCGAGAATTCGGGCGCCGTCTTGCCGATTTCCAGTTCGGACAGACCGGGTGGCTCTTTCTTCTGTTGCGCGAGGGCGGTGACGGCAGTCAGCAGCGCGAGCGGGGCCAGCCATTGGAGTCGCATCATCGGGGGTCTCCTATCGGATTCGGGCACAGTGTACGGACCGAGTGTCGGATCGGATCGGGCAAATGCCGCATCTTGGCTACTGATACCGAAGTCCCACGGGGTTTGTTCTCGAAATTATCGCGACGGGCGCCCCTCGACACAAGCGCCCCGGCGGCTTTATCTTACCAACCGGAGTCCATGTGGTCCAAACAGGTGCCATCAAAGGAGTGGTTCTCGCCGGCGGTCTGGGGCGTCGTCTCGGACCGCTGACGGAAATCACCAACAAACATCTGCTGCCCATCTGGGACCGTCCGATGATCTTTTATCCGTTGCGGACGCTCCTGGAGGCGGGCATCAGGGATGTGCTGATAGTCACCGGCGGCCAGAATCCCGGCGACTTCCTGCGCCTTCTCGGCGATGGCCGTGAATTCGGCTTCCGGCATTTGTCTTTCACCTACCAGAAGGGGCAGGGTGGGATCGCCGCGGCCCTGGCCTGCGCCGAGGAATTCGCCGCCGCCAGCCCGCTCTGTGTCATCCTCGGCGACAACATTCTCCAGGAGAGTCTGCGCCCGGAGCTGGAGCGATACCGCAAGCAGGGGATCGGCGCGCGCATCCTGTTAAAGAAGGTGGCCAACCCGCAGCGCTTCGGCGTGGCGCGGTTCGAAGGGAAGAAGTTGACGGCCATTGTCGAGAAGCCCCAGCGGCCGCCCTCCTCCTTTGCGGTCACCGGGGTCTATTGCTTCGATGCGTCGGTGTTTGATCGCATCCGCCGGCTGCGTCCTTCCCGGCGTGGTGAACTTGAGATCGCCGATGTGAACAACTCGTACCTGCGGGACGACGCCCTTACCTATGGCACACTGCCCGGCTGGTGGACCGATGCCGGCACCGTCGAATCGCTGCACCATGCCTCGCTTCTGGCGGCACGCACCTGGTTTGGGCCGACGGCGCGCGAGGTCTTCTGGCCCCCGTTCGATCGCTGGGTGAACAAACGTCTGAGGAACTCGGCATGACGACCCCGACGCCGTCGCGCATCCATGGCAGCGCGGTGCGCCCGCTGGCGGTCCATCCCGATGACCGCGGACGCCTCTTCGAGATTCTTCGCCACGATGACCGTGAGTTCATTCGCTTCGGGCAGGTCTATGTCACCACCGCCTTTCCCGGCGTGGTCAAGGCCTGGCATTTCCACCGCAAGCAGACCGACTTCTTCTGTATAATCCAGGGGAAGGCGCGCTTTGCCCTCTATGACCCGCGCCCCGATTCGCCGACCCGCGGACAAGTTGACGAAGTGCTCTGCGACGGCGACCGGCCGCAGCTGATCGTCATTCCGAATCTGGTCTATCACGGATTCAAGAACATCGGCGACATCGACGTGATCTGCATCAACTGCCCGACCGAGTCCTACGACGCGGCGGATCCCGACGAGGAACGCCTCGACCCGTACGCCAACGACATCCCCTACGATTGGCGGCGCTGACCGCGCCTGATCCGAGTCCGACGATGCATCTTCTGGTGACCGGTGGTTGTGGATTCCTTGGCTCGCACTTTGTGCGCGACTGGCTGCGCGGCCATCCGGAGGACCGGATCACCAATGTCGACTGCCTGACCTACGCCGGCTCACTGGACAATCTGGAAGAGGCGAAGTCGCATCCGCGTCATCGTCATGTCCCAGTCGACATCGCCGACCGCGAAGGGATGCGCGCCATCTGGTCGGAGCGGTATGATCTCGTCGTCCACTTTGCCGCGGAAACGCACGTCGACCGGTCGCTGGAGGATGCCGCGCGGTTTGTGCGCACCAATGTCCTGGGCACCCAGACGCTGCTGGATGGCGCGCGGCAGCAGGATGACGTTTCGGTCATCATCGTGTCATCGGATGAGGTCTATGGCCCCGCGCCGAAGGGCGCGACCTTCGGCACCGGCGATCCGTTGCGTCCCACCAGCCCCTACGCCGCCAGCAAGGCGGCCGCCGACTGGCTGGCGCTCGCCAGCCGCCACACCGACAATCTCGACGTGACCATCGTGCGTTCGGTCAACGTCTATGGCCCGCGGCAGTATCCCGAGAAGTTCATCCCGCTGTTTGTCACCAACGCCCTGGCGGGGGAGCCCTTGCCGCTTTATGGGCATGGCCGTCATCGCCGCGTCTGGCTGCATGTCGATGACTTTGTGGCGGGGCTGCGGGCCATCGCCACCGACCGCGAACGCCGGCGGGAACGCCCGGTCTGGCATTTGGGCTCGCGCGAGGAGCGCGAAAACCGCGCCATCGCTCAGCGTATCTGCGAACTTTGTGGCGCCGATCCGTCGTTGATCGCCACCGTGGCCGACCGTCCCGGCCACGATGCCCGCTACGCGCTCGATTTCTCGCAAACCGAGCGCGTCTTCGGTTGGACGCCGCGCATCGGCTTCGACGAGGGCTTGCGCGACACTGTCGACTGGATCCGCGACCATCTGGATTGGTGCCGGGCGCGCCGCTCCTGGACCCCCGGATTTCTGCGGTCGCGCTGACACAGGAGCATTGCTATGCGAATCGCCATCACCGGCGCCTCCGGCCTGTTGGGACGGGCCCTTCTGATCGCCGGGCGACAGCGCGGTCATGATCTGGTGGCCGGCGCGCACTCCACACCGGTGGCGACGGCGGCATCGGTCCTGCCGTTGGACTTGCAGGAGGAAGATTCGATCCGTCGGTTTGTTGCCGACGCCCGTGCCGAGCTCATCGTGCATTCCGGCGCCATCACCGATGTCGATCTTTGCGAACAGCATCCGGACCTGGCGCAACGCATCAACGCCGATGCGACACGCGCCTTGGTGTCGGCGGCGGACCGTGCGGGCGCGCGCGTGATTTTTGTGTCGACCGACTATGTTTTCGATGGACTTACCGGGCCCTATGACGAGAACGCCGTGCCGCGACCCATCAATGCCTATGGCCGCGCCAAACGCGCCGGGGAGGAGGCGGCGTTGGCCGGTGCTGCCGCCCACGCCGTCGTGCGCTCGGCCAGTTTTCTCGATGTCGACGAACTGGAGCCCCCCAGCTTCGCCGCGCGCATGCTGGAAGCGATCCGCGATCACCCGCCGTTTCTGGCTCCCACCGATCAGCGCTCCAACGTCACGCCCGTGGATGAACTGGCCCGCGGCATCCTGCTGCTCGCCGAGAGCGGCGAGGGCGGCCTCTGGCACATCGTGCATCCGACCGTGCTCTCACGCTACGAGTTCGCCCTCCTTCTTGCCCGTGCCGCCGGACTTGAGGAATCACGGGTCAAGCCGACCAATTACATTTCGCTGGGCCGCCCGGCATTGCGTCCGCTCAACGGTGGACTGATCGGCGAGAAAGCCATCGCCCGCTTTGGCCTGCAATTTCCGCCTCTGGAGATTGCCTTGGAACGGATCCTGACTCGCACCACCGACTGAAACCCCCGCGGAAATTCCTTCCGCGCATAGGGAGGCAATTTCCGGTCGCTTCTGCCGTCCTCTCGAACCGAGTCCTCAATCCAGCCAGGTCGCGCTCTCGTATTACATTGTCGGGCAATGCGTTACTTCTTTTCTGTGGGGTTGTCCCCATACTGGCACCCGATTTGACATGGGCATAGGCCTGGCGCCACGGAAGGCGCCCGCCATGACGGACTGGCAGAGTCCGTCACATCAAAGCCCCAGGGAGGGGATCATGCCCGCGAAGTCACGTCAAGTCGAAGAATCCAACTCCGGCGTCTGGTTTTTCATCCTGCTCATCGTCGCCATCTTCGTGCTCTACTGCCTGTCGATGCAGCGCCCGTATTGCTAAGCCGTGCCGGGACCGATAAAGAACCAGGGAGCCCATTTCAACACGTCGAGAGGCAATCACATCGTGACCACACACACCCACGAAACCCGTACGGCCGTCATTCTGGCGGGAGGCAAGGGCACGCGCCTGCGCCCTTACACGACATCTTTTCCCAAGCCGCTCATGCCGATCGGGGATCGCCCGGTGCTGGAGATTTTGATCGATCAACTCGTCCGCGATGGTTTCACCGACTTTCGGTTCGCTGTTGGTCACCTGGCCGAATTGATCGAGGCCTATTTCGGCGATGGGTCGCGTTGGGGCGATCATGTCCGAATTGCCTACTCCCGCGAGAGCGCGCCGATGGGCACCGCGGGTCCGTTGTCGATTCTTGCGCCGCAATTGCCCGAGCATTTCCTCGTGCTTAACGGCGATGTCATGACCGATTTGGATTACGGCGCCTTCCTCGCGACGCACCAGCGCAACACGCCGGCGCGATTGCTCACCATCTCCACCCACCGCCGCGTGCTGTGTTCCGAGTATGGCGTGCTCAACGCCACCAGCGAGGGGCTGGTGCGCGAATACAGCGAGAAGCCATCGTATCACCTCTCGGTTTCAGAGGGGGTCTACGCCTTTTCGCGCGAGGCGCTCTCCTGGATTCCGAAGAATCAACGCTTCGACTTTCCCGATCTGGTCGCGCGCCTGTTGCGCGAGCACCTGCCGGTGGTCGCCTGCGAGCACACCGGGCTCTGGCTCGACATCGGGCGTCCCGACGATTACGAAGAAGCCCAGCGGCTGGTCGCCGATCATCCGGAGCGGTTTGTCGCGCTCCGGAGGATTCCGGCCGCCGCGCGCTCCGGCCTCGAGGCGCCGCCGCCCCTGGCCGAGACGCAACGACGCTCGTGACCATCGCCACAGGGGGGATCGATGAGCACGTCCGACACACTCACCACCGGCCAAAGCCGCCTGTCACGTTTCACCTTCGCGCCCGAACCCCACGACAATCCCCGCGTAGCCGTCGCGTCCGCCGCGTCCCTGCGGGGACGTGTCGCCATTGTGTCCGGCGGCGCGTCCGGCATTGCGCGCGCCATCGCCACCGAACTGGCCCAGCATGGCGCCGATGTCGCCATCATCCATCATGGCCAGCCGCATCCGGCCGAAACTCTCTGCAGCGTCATTCAGTCGTTCGGCTCCAAGTCGCTGGCCATCGATACCGACATCACCAATGAAATCGCATGCGCCCACATGGTCGCCGATGTCTTCGATCACCTGGGCGTGGTCGATATCCTCGTGCACTTCGCCGACTTCCGCACCGAAACGCCAATCCATCTGCTGCACCGCAAGGATTGGGACCTGGTCGTCCATGAAGGGCTCGGCGGGGCCTACAATCTCACCCGCGCCCTGATCAACCCGATGCGCCAGCACGGCGGCGGACGGGTCATCTTTGTGGTCGAGACCCCTTGGCGGCAGAACCGCCGTCAGTATGGCCAGGTCATGACCGGCGAATCGGCGATCACCGGTCTGGCGCGCGCGCTGGCGGTCGAAAACGCCGCCCGCGGCATCACCGTCAACTGCGTCGCCACGGGCATCTTCGAAACGCCGCGCACCGTCGAACTGACGTCGAAGGAGCGCGAACGGATCAGCGGCATGGTCCCGGCGGCGCGCATGGGACGTCCCGAGGAGGCGGCGCGCCTGGTGGCTTTCCTCGCCTCCGATGATGCGTCCTACATCACCGGCCAGTTGATCGCCATCGATGGCGGTCTTTCGATCTGACAGGGTCGCTGAATCGGTGATCCATCAATCAAGGGGTTGAAAGCCCCTTGTCTCCGCAGTAGCCAAATCACGCCCCCTCATTACATTTTAGGAGGGCGAGGCCCGAAGGTGCCGAGCCGCCGCTGACGGTCACGCACTAATACTGCATCCCATCGGCATCAGGCGACCCGAGCGGCGGGCCATAGGGCGCGCGATCGAGCCATTTCCCCGTGGCTGAAATCATCGGCGCCAGCGCGGCGGCGCCGCGGCGCGCCAGGCGGCGCCAGGGGGTCGGTGCGGTCAAGTGGCGGAGGGCAACATTGGATGATGCGCGATTGCGCAGTGCCGCGGCGCGGCGCGACCGCGCGAAGTGCTCGATGGCGGCGGCGGCCTCGCCGGGCGAACTGGCGGACAGCGCTTTATGGATGGCACGCGCCGCCAGACAGGCATCGGGAATCCCCGAATTCAACCCCCGCGCCCCGAAGGGGGCGAACACATGCGCCGCCTCTCCGGTCAATAGGATGCGCCGCCTCGCATCGGCGAAGGAGTCGGCCACCGCCTGGCGGAAGATATACGTCGACACCCAGGTGATCCGATCAGCGTAATCGGGACGAATTACGTGGGGCAACCAGCGACGCGCGCCCTCGGCGCCGCTGAAGCTGTCGGGATCATCCCCCGGATGGCACTGCAGGTCGATCCGCCAATGTCCGGCGAATGGCACATAGAGGACGTTGCGCCCGTCGACCGCCGGATGCTCGTAGTGGAACACACGTTCCACCGGCAGCGGCCGGGTCGGATCTTCGGCGGCATCCACGATCACGAACGCGTTGGTGGTCTGCGGTCCCTCGAGACGCAACCCGGCGGTTTCACGCACCGCCGAACGCGCGCCGTCGGCGGCGATTACATAGCGCGCGGCGAAGGCCTCACCCATCGATGTCGCCAGGGCGACGGCATCGGGCTCCGCCGACGCGGCGGTGACCGGCGTGTCCCAGATGAATTCCACACCGGCGGCGACACAGGCGCGATAGAGCACCTGTTCGGTGACAATCTGCGGCAGACTGGTCGCGGTGGGAATCACGTTCGTCGGCGGCGGCGGATAAGTCCGTCGGAAGACCTCGCGTCCGCGATAGAGCGTGCGCTTGGTCTGCCAGGTCAGGCCATGGCGGTTCAGTTCAATGCCCAACCCGGACTGGATCTGTTCCAGGAGCAGAAGCGAAGCGCGGTGAATGAAGATGGCGCGGCTGCCGGGACGGACCCGATCGGGGGCGCCCGCCTCGATGATCGTCGCCGGCAGGCCGAGACTCCGCAACGCCAGCGCCGCGGTCATCCCGACCGGTCCGGCGCCGACCACGATGACGTCACGCCGGGTCAACGCGCCACCACCAGCGCATCGAGCGCGATCAATCCCTGGTCAGTGACCCGCAACGGATTGATCTCGATCTCGTTGATATCACTGCGCATTGCCAGCAGATTTCCCAAGGCCGCCAGCGCCTCTGCCAAGACCTGCTCATCGACCCGCGGATCGCCGCGGAATCCCCGGTACCGCGCCGCCGATTTCAGTTCATCGAGCATCGTCGCCGCTTCGGCGGTCGAAAGCGGCGCCAGACGGATCACCGCATCGTCATCGACCTCCGTGCCAATCCCGCCGCTGCCCAGCGCGACAATCGGCCCGAAGGATGGGTCGCGACGCGCCCCGATGAGCAACTCCGGACCGGGCGCCGCCATGCGTTCGATAAGATAACGACCCCCCGCGATTCGGCTCATCGCCTCCAATGCGCCGCGCAATCCATCGACCGTGCGCACATTCAAATGCACTCCTCCGGCTTCGGTCTTGTGCGCGATATCGACGTGCAAAATCTTGGCGACCACCGGTGGGCCGAGACGGGCAAAAGCCGCCTCCGCCTCGGCGACTGTTGCGCAGACAACACGCGGCGGCACCGCGATGCCAAGTTGCGCGACCAATTCCTTGGCGGAATCCTCGTTCCACACGCCATCGGCGGGCCGGAACTGCGGCGCATTTGATGGGGAGCGACCGGGCCTCTGCTGCGACTTTCGCCATTGCCGGCGGGCATCGTCAATCAAGGCCGCCACACCCGCCGCGGCCCGTTCGGGCGACGGCAGAACCGGTATACGTGCCGACCTCAGATGGTCGCGGACTTCGGCGGTCGATTCCGCCGGCCCTAGACTGCAGAGCACACACGGTGCGGCATCGGCCAACGCGCTCACGGGATCGACCGCGCCGGGTTCGTGCAGAAGCGAAACCGCCAACAGGTCGATGCCTTCGGCCTGACGCACCGTTTGGATGACTTGCGTAAAGGTCGGTCCCGGACGGCCGGTATCGACGGGGTTTTCCTGATAAGTGAGCGGGGGAAGCAATTCGGTCAGCCGCGCGCGCGACGTCTTCGGCAACGGCGGCAGCGAAATCCCACGCGCGCGCAATTCATCGGTGAGAATCAGGCCCGGCCCGGCCTGGCCGGTGACAACGCCGACGCCGTAATCGCGGCGGGGCATCAGACGCGTCGCGCCCAACGCTTGCGCCGCATCGATCAACTCCGTCAGCGAGTCGACCACCACCGCGCCCGCCTGCGCCAGCGCCGCGCGTTTGACCCGATGGCTTCCGGTCAGCACGCCGGTGTGCGACTTGGCGAATCCGCCGACATCGCTGCGTCCCACGGTGTATGCCACCACCGGATGCTTGGCCGTGAGCCGCTCCAGCGACTCATAGAGCGCGCGCCCATTCACCACGCCTTCCAGCGCCAGCGCGACCACGGCGGTCTCACGGTCCGCCGCCAGCCAGTCGAGAGCGTCGGACCAGCCGATATCACAGGCATTGCCGAGGCCGATCCCCAGACGAACTCCCAGTCCTTCATTCTGCGCCAGGAAACAGAGACTGACATTGACCCCACCGCTCTGCGACACGATGGCCAGCGTACCACCCTGCAGCTTGGACGGCAAATCGGGGACGAAGGTGGCATACAGTCCCGCCGCCGGCAGCACAAACCCCGAAGTGTTCGGTCCCAGCAGGCGCAGCCCCGCGGCGCGCGCGATTTGCAAGGCCTGGGCCTGCGCGGTGATGCCTTCGCCGCCTGCCTCGGCCCATCCCCCTGAGTAGATGATCGCCGCGCCGACTCCGGCCGCGGCGCAATCTTCCAGCGCCGTCGGCGTCGCCTGTGGCGGGATCGCCACCAATGCCAGATCGATCGTTTCCGGTATCGCGCGCACCGAGGGATAGGCGCGGCATCCCAGCACCTCGTCCGCGGACGGATGCACCGGATAGACCCGTCCGGCAAACCCGGCCAGGTTGCGCATCAGCACATGGCCGATCTTGTCCGGATGGGGCGAAGCGCCGATGACGGCGACGGTCTGGGGCGCGAGGAGTCGGTTCACGGGAAACGCAGCAGGCGGATCATTGGCCCTCGTCCAGCTCCCGCCGCACCGCCGCAGGGTCGGCGCTGGCCGGACGCATCAGATGGAAAGTGTCGGTGGTGCGGCACCACTCGGTCCCGCCCATGCGCGCCACCAGACGCAACGCCGCCGAACGCGGACGCATCCCATCCATGGCCGCATCGTCGACATGAATGCGCACAACCCGTCCGATGACCAGCGAGTTGGTCGGCAGCTCCGGCGCGCCGAGGTCGACAATCTGCAGCAACTTGCATTCAAACGCCGCCGGCGAGGCGGCGACTCGTTGCGGGCGGATCTCCACGCAATCGGCGCCCTCGATCCCCAGCGCCTCCCACTCGTTGACCTCGGGGGGAAACTCGGCGCCGGTGGCGTTGGCCAGACGCGCCAACGCCTCGCTCACCAGCGAGATGGCAAACTCCCCGGTCGCGCGGATATTGCGCAGGGTGTCCTTGTTGACGCCTTGACGGCTCCCCGGGCCGATGGCCACGGTGGGCGGAAAGAAGGAGAAGGCGTTGAAAAACGAGAACGGCGCCAGGTTCGGCTGCCCCTGCGCGCTCAGGGTCGAGACCCAGGCGATTGGGCGCGGAATCACCAGCCCGTTGATGAGCCCGTTCAGCGCGGCCCGGTCCAGTGTGCGTGGATCGATGATCATCGGACCCGGTCGAACCGATTGCGCAGGGTGCCGATCCCGTCGATGGTGATCTCCACGGTGTCCCCCGGTTGCAGATACGATGGCGGCGTCATCGCGTCACCGACACCGCCCGGCGTGCCGGTGGCGATCAAATCGCCGGGGTGCAGGGTGATGATGCGCGATAAGTCGGCCACCAGCGTCGGGACATCGAAGATGAGATCCGACAACGGCGAGCGCTGGCGCTCCTGCCCGTTGACCCGCGTGACAATCTCCCGTTCCCCGAACCCGGGCAGGTCATCGGGGGTCACCACCGCCGGCCCGACCGGTGTGCAGCGTTCCCAGTTTTTGCCGGCAAACCACTGCAACGACCGCTTCTGGAAATCACGGGCGGTGACGTCATTCAACAGCGTGAGCCCCGCGACCGCCTCCCAAGCGCGTTCCGACGGGATATTTCGTCCGCCGCGTCCGATGACGATCGTCAGTTCGCCCTCGTAATCGACCATCTCCGACGCTGCGGGCAGCATGATGGTGGTCTCGGGGTCGGTCAGCGCCCGCGGAATCTTGGCAAACAGAGTGGGGACAGTCGGCATCTGACGCCCCATCTCTTGAATGTGGCGACGATAATTCAGTCCGACGCAGACCGTGGCGCCGGGCTCGTGGATCGGTCGCAGGACCGGCCAGTCCATCGCCGCCGGCCGGCTGGCCCGTTCGGCGATCGCGCGCCAATCGCTTTCGCGCAATAGCGCGCCGATGTCGGGATAGGTCTGTCCCTGCTGATTCTGAATGAGGCGGCGTCCCTCAGGACGCTCCACCGCGGCCACCGGCCCGGCGGGGCTTTTCAAAGTGAGCAAGCGCACGGTTGTCAGCCCTGTCGTTGTTCGGAGCGTTCGTGGTAAAACCCCAGCGCCCGCAGCGTCGGATCGTCGGTAAACGAGAACAGCAGCGCGGGCTCCGTGCATGAATTGATGTGTTCATGGACTGCCCACCCCGGCAGGGCGAAGGTGTCCTTCTCCTGCCAATGGATCGGCTCCCCGTCGATGATCGTCGTGCCGCCGCCGCGCACCACATGGTAAACCGCGCTGGCGGTGTGACGGTGCGCCGCGGTGTGCGACTGCGGCGGCAACAGTTGCGCAAAGCAGGACATCGTCGGCAAAACCGGCCCGCCGGTGATGGGATTGGTGTATTCAAAGCGAATCGCATCGGCGGGCGTGCCGGCGGCGCCATCTTTCCACGCGTCCAGCAGAATCCGCTCCGTCGCCGTCCAGGGATACTTCATCAGGGGCGAATGGTTCTTCGACCAGGCGACCCAATCGGGACGCATCGCCCCCTGCGCGTAGGTGCGCTCCGAAACGTCATCCGGCAGCGTCAGTTTCTGGGTGCGCGTCTCAATCTCGCTGAAAAAGGAGCACTCCAGGCCATTGACCAGCGGCAGGTCCAGTCCATCCAGCCAGATCATCGGGACATCAGTCTCGTTGCCGTGGTCATGCACCGCCCAGGCGGCGGTGAGGACCAGATCGCCCGGCGCCATGATCGCGCGCTCGCCGTCGACGGCCGTGTAGGCTCCCGCTCCCTCGACGACAAACCGGATCGCGCTGGCCGAGTGGTAATGAGCCGGCGCGATTTCATGCGGCAGGACCAGCTGCATGCCGGCATACAACCGCGCGGTTGCGGCCGGCTTTCCCTCCAGTCCGGGGTTGCGCAGAATCAGCACGCGGCGCTCGGCCTCCTCGGCGGTGATCAATTCGCCGGCGCGCAGCAGCCGTTCGCGGATCGGCGCATAAGGCCACAGGTAGGGAATCGCCCGGGTGGTCGGCTTGCGGATCAAAAGTCCCTGCTGGCGCCAGAGCGGATACAGGTGCAGCGGAGCCAGCGTGCCGACAAACTCATCCATCAATTGGCTTCTTGCCGCCTCGTTCATGAATCACACCCTCGAGTTCACATGGAAACCACAATCGTGAATCCCTAAATCGCACAAAAACAGTCTGCCGATCAAGCGGTTTCCGTGCCCTCGGCCCGGGTGTCTCATGCCGCAGCGGCGGCACGGGTGGCCGCGGCGCGCAGGAATTCGGATGTGGGACGCAGCAGGCGAAAGTGGACCAGCCCGATCAATCCAAAGACGGCAACCCAGCTTTCGGGCGCGCCGAGCGCATACAGGACAATCCCGTAAACCATCGAGGCCGCTCCCAGCGCCGCGAGCACGATGCCGGCGCCCATCACCATCTTCGCGAACAGATCGGCGTCGGCCAGAATCAGCCGCAGTTTCGCCGGCGCAAACAGCGCCTTGCGCACGATGAAACCCACGGCCACTTCCGAGACCGCCACCAGCGCCATCACGATGAACAAAAGTCGCTGCGTTGAGGTGGGGATGGACACGGACGACGGGATGATCGCGGCGCTTTTGAGCAGGTAGATGGCCACAAAGAGCAGGAGCGGGATGACGACATTGACCGCCAGCGCGATGCGCAAAGCCCGCGCCGCCAAGTCATCGAAATCGTGCGCCGCCGACCGAAACGGCGTCGGCGATCCGTTGGATTGATCCATCATGGGCCTCGGCGTCCGGGGTTCTGTTCACGGCGTTTGGCGAAAAAAAGCCGCATCAGCTCCGCGGCCTCTTCCGCCATCACACCCCCCACCACATCCACCCGGTGATTGAGGCGTGCGTCGGTCGGGATCTTGAAGATCGAGACACAGCCGCCGAACTTCGGATCGGGCGCGCCATAGACCACCCGCTTGACCCGCGCCATCACCAGCGCCCCCGCGCACATGACGCAGGGTTCAATGGTCGAGTAGACCGTCGCGTCCAGCAGCCGCCACGAGTCGAAGTGTTCCGAGGCCGCGCCCAACGCCAGGATTTCCGCGTGGGCGGTGGGATCGTTGAGACGCTCCGTCTGGTTGTGGCCGCGTCCCACGACCATCCCCTCCTTGACCACCACCGCCCCGATCGGCACTTCCCCCTCGTCGAAGGCCCGCTGCGCCTCGCGCAGCGCCTGCTTCATGAAAAACAGCGCGCGCTCGTAATCAAAGGTCGGATCGAAGTTGAACATCGTCTCCCCCCGGCCAAGGTAGGGGAGAGCGCGATCCGGGGAAAGTCCGTTGACATGCGTCCTCAGGCCGCCGGCTTGCGCGCCGCCAGGGTCAGCGACATCAGCGCGAAGTCGGCCGATCTCTGGTAGTCGTATTCGACCTCGGCGCGGATGTCCAGCTCGGTGAAGCCCACCGCCTGGACGATCGCCAGGTAGGCCTCCTTCGGCAGGGCGCCGGCGATGCAGCCGGCCCACGCTTCCATGTCGCGGCGCCGGGCGTCGGGAATCTGTCCGCGGGTGACGATGTCGGAGACGATGAAACGCCCCCCGGGCTTGAGCACACGGAACATCTCGCGGAAGACCTGCTCCTTGTCCGGCGCGAGGTTGATCACACAATTGGAAATGATGACGTCGGCGGTGTTGTCCGCCACCGGCATGGCCTCAATCTGCCCGTGACGAAACTCGACATTCTGGAAGTTGCCGCGCCGGCCGTTCGCGCGCGCCTGGGCGATCATTTCTTCGGTCATGTCGATGCCAATCACCCGCCCCTCGGGGCCGACCCGTTCGGCCGCCAGGAAACAGTCGATCCCGGCGCCCGAGCCAAGATCGATCACCACTTCGCCCGGCCGCAGATCGGCGAGGGCGGTGGGGTTTCCACAGCCCAGGTTGAGATTGGCTCCCTCCGGAATCTTTCCCAGTTCCTCCGGCCGGTAACCGGTGGTCATATCGGTCACGGCGCCGTCGCCGCAGCAGGTGTCGGGTCCGCAGCAGGAGGCACGTTTGCTGGCAATGGCGGCGTAATGCGCCCGCACCGCATCGGTAATGGATTGCTTGTGGCTCATCATCGGTATCTTTCTTGTGCGTTGACTTTCGTGGATGTCCGGAAATAGACTGATTCGATAAAGGCCCGTTGCGACGCGCGCCTCCGGGAGACCCCTTGCGGGGTCCCCGGAGAATGTCCAATGGGCCTTTTACCGTCCTGCCGAGGACGGTCCTCGGGCGCCGCCGCAACAATGCGCGACGCGCGGCACCTGATAGCGGGTCATCGCTTTCCTCCTTTCCGCGGGTGGGCCTCCGACGAAGCTGCCGCCTCCCGTTGCGGAACCACCGTCACGCAGCAGCAGGGGAAGCTCGTCGCCAGGCCGATGCAGATCTGGCTTAAGACATCGCCGTTGATCGAGTAATAGACTTTCTGCGCCGATTTCTCGCGTTTGACCAGCCCCGCCTCGGCCAGTGTCCGCAGATGGCGGGAGATGGTCGGCTGCGAGAGTTCGAAGAACGCGACAATCTCGCCGACCGTGCGACGCCGCCCCTCGAGCATGAGCATGATCTTCATGCGCGTGGGGTCGGCCAAAGCGCGCAGCGCCTCGGGCGGCACTTGGGGTGATGGGTCCGGTTTTTTCATATGCATTCATGCGTATATACGCATTGATCGATGCAGTGGTTGCGCAAAAATTTACTCCCGCCGAGCGTTTTTGTGGCCCCGGTTCGCCAGCCCCTTGGCGTCCAGCGCCTTAACCTGTCAGATTCCCGCTAAACGGATTGAGACTTTCAGCCGATGTAGTCAAAAGGCGGGCCGCTCTCCGGGTCTGGCGGCGGCCATCGTCCACCGAGGATTTCGTATGCTGGCAAAACCCACACGCAGCGCCGCGCGCGACTACCTGGAAGCAATTCTGGTCGCGCTGATCATTGGCGTCGTCCTGCGCGCCTTCGTGGTGCAGGCCTACCGCATTCCGTCGGAATCGATGCAGAACACCCTGCTGCCCGGAGATTATCTCCTGGTCAGCAAGTTCGCCTACCATTTTTCCGAGCCGAAGCCGGGCGACATCGTGGTGTTCCAGTATCCGCTCAATCCGGCCAAGGATTATGTCAAGCGCTGCGTCGCCGTCGAAGGCCAGACCGTCGAAGTGCGCGACAAGGTGCTCTATGTCAACGGGCAGCCGGCGCCGGTTCCCGACGAAGTCATGTACACCGACACACGCATCCTCCCGGCGCAGTTGTCCAACCGCGACAACTTCGGCCCGGCGGTGGTCCCGCCCGGACATCTGTTCGTCATGGGTGACAATCGCGACAACTCCCGCGATTCGCGTGATTGGGGCTTCCTCGACAAGGACCTCATCCGCGGCAAGGCGATGTTCATCTATTGGTCCTGGGAACCCGATCCCGACGCCCCCAAATGGGAGAGCCCCTACATTCTGCCGCTATTGACCATTCCGTTTTACAATCTGGCGCATTTCCCCACCAGCACCCGGTGGGAGCGCATCGGCAAATCACTGTAGCCGCCGCACCCGCAAGTCTGTCACACGGGCCGAGTTTGGGGTTGTCCCCAACCCGGTCCGTTTTGTTTATTCAGGTCGCTGTAACCAATCACGTGCTTTCCGCGGTCGCTGTGCCATGCGTGATCCGCAACCGATTGCCGAACTTCTCCGCCGATTCCTCAGGTCCGCGTCGGACCCTGTGCTGGTCGAGGCGGTCTTCATGCTGGCCACCAATGAGGCCCGAGCCTATCTGAGTGTCCTCCGAAACCGGCGCCCCCTGCCGCTGTCCGAATTCGGCGGCGAGGATGCGCTCGGCGACCTGGCGATCGATTGCGTGGCCGAAATGCTCGCGCCCGACCCCCGCACGGGTGTTCCCAAATTGGCGAGTTACTTGTCACCCTACCGCGACGTCCCCGACAAGGAACTCAGCGACCGATTCAGCGCCATCATCTGCGGGCAGGTGCGTCAGCGGATCCCGCGCATCGACGTGACATGCGACCCTTCGTGGACACAGATCCTGCGCGGCGTGCGCCGCGCGCTGATCAGCGCGCCGGATGAATTCGCAATGCTCAACGGCCACAGCCAGCCGGAGTGGCGCTGGCGGCCGGCGAAGGATGGCCCGCGCGACCATGCGCCCTGCGCCGATCGCACCGCGCTTCGGCAGTGGGCGTACGAAGCCGTCCGCGACAAGCGCAACATCCCCGAGTACTGCCGTGTGATCTTCGCCTGTCTGGACCAGAGCCGGAACTGGCGCAATTCGCTGACCGTGTATGCGCTGGCCCACGGACTGGACGATGTGCTGGCAGAGCCGGAATACCGACCGGACCCGCCGCAGCTTGACGCCCAGACCGAGTATCTGCGCCGCCGTTTCCGCGTCATCGTGGCGGCGGTTGCCGCGGATCTGCTGGAGGCGGAATTGCCCCGTCTGGCCCAGCGTCAGGGCCTGACCGACGCCGAGCACGCGGCCTTCGTTCAGGCCATGCACAACCTGACCGCCGACTGGGTCGAGCATGGCAGCCACGACCTGTTGCCGGTCTATTTGCGGGAAGAACTGGGGGATGTTTCTAACGAATTGTACGCCAGCCGCTTCAAGTATATCTGGGACACGCTGGTGAAGAAATGCAAGCAGCAGGTGAGCGAGCGCATGGAATCCGGTCGGCGCGATGACTGATCCAGTGGAACACGCCGGACGGCCACAGGAGGGCCGTTTGGCGGCTATTTTTATCGCGGGGACAGTGGATAGATGACGCATCCAAGCGACTACGATCTGGTTCGATATGCCCGTCTGACTCCGGATGGCCGCGCGGGAGTGCCCGAATTGACCGCGCATCTGGCCGCCTGCCCGCATTGCGCCGACGAGCTGGCGATCATCGAAGAATGGCTCGCCGCGCCGGTGGCCGCGCCAGTCCCGTTGCCGCCGTTTGCGCGCTTGCTTTTGCAAACCCTGAGGTCTGTGCCGCGGCATGTCGCGCTGGCGCCCCTGGCCATCGCGACGACACCGGCGACGCCCATGGCGCTGGCCGCCGACGGCAACGCGGCCGTGGGACCCGGCTGGACCCATCGCGCCACGCTCTACTCCGAACATCCCGAATTGGTCCTGCGCGTCATGCATGACCCGCACGGCCACCGCGACATCCTCCATCTGTCCGGCGCCGACACTGCGCATGCGCGCCATGTGTACATTCATCTGGACAATCCGGACCGGGATTTCCTCACCGATGAGCGCGGCATCGCCGAAGTCAGCGGCGGGCTGGAGGGCGACCCCGTCGGGATCCATTGGCAGGTCCGTCTCCCCGATGCGACCTTCACGCTCTCGCCGCTGGACTGGTGGAACCGATCCGCCGAGGGTGCAGGGCAAGTGCTGGAAAGCCCCGACGGCAACCGTGTGGAGGCGATCCTGCGCGATGCGGGCGATGGCGTCACCTTGCAGATCCGGCCGCTTGAGATCGGCGGCCAGACCGAATTTGCGCACGTGCGCATTGTGGTCAGTCAGATGGGCGGCCACTGGCGTGTCGGCGAGTCCTCCTCCCGGCACGAACCGGTCTCGACTCAGGTCGTCGGCGACGAACCCATCGAAATTCGCCTGTTTGTGATTTGACCGCGAATCCAGCGTATCTTTCCCGCATGCCGCAATCGTCGTCATCGCACTCCCCGCTGGCGTTTGCCCGCGACTACCAGGCCTATCGCCAACTGGCCATGACGACGCCGTTTGCCGACGCCCGGCTTCTGGCCGCCGCCCGTTTCTGGTTGCCGCGCCATGCCGCCCTCGGCGATCCTTCGTACGAGAGTTACTGGCGCGAAGACCTGCCCACTCTGCTGGCGGTCGCGCCCGATCTCCAGGACCTGCTGCCTGCCGAATTGGAAGAGATCGCCGCATTCCTCGAGGCAGTGTCCCGCCATCTGGTGCCCGCAATGACCGCGGACACGGTCTGGGAAATGGCGGCGCGTGGCTGGATGTATGTCGGCGAGGCGGGACGGGCCTGGGCGGCGCTTCGCCGCACCCCCTACGGTGCCGACATGGGCGAGGAACCGCCCACGGTCATCTGCGATGACGCGCTCGAACTGCCCCAGGGGCTGATCGACGCGCTGGCGATCGCCCACTCAGAGGAGCCGCGCGCGTCGGTCGGGAGCGCGGAGGCGCGCCATACGCTGATGGACTGGCTGGTGCGGTTTGATGCCCGGTGGCAGGCCGATCGCGAAAGCGCCGTGGCCAACGAAGCGCTCTGCGCGCTGATCGAATACGATGGCCTGATGCGCCCGGTGCGCGGACGGCTCCGGCGCCTGCGCGGAGCCATCGAGTCGATCGCCGGGGACAACGGCGCCGATCAGGTGGTGTTCGCCCATCAGTTGCGCGGCGCCGACGACACCCAGATTTCCGGGGCCTACGCGGCCCTGACGGCGTTGCGCGAACTCACCCGCCGGAGCTCATCGAAAGCCGGACCGGCCGCAGCCGCTGCCGACAGCGCGGGGGGCGCGGGTCGATCGACGCCGTCCCGATCTACTCGTGCCGGCCAAGCACCCCTCAACGGGACATCCGGGCCCGAGTCGCGTGTCCGATCGTCGGCCCATGGCTCCCCGCTGCGCGGTCATTTCGAATTCCTGGACCATGGACGCGAACTCTACGGCGGCGATTCGCTGGGCTTTGCCTGTCTGGCCACCGCCTTTGGCGATCACTGGTCGCGGACGCTGCACCGTGAGCGACGCCTGATATCCGCCGATGTCGCGCTCAGCGGCGCGCTCGAGCCGGATGGACGCGCCGCGGCCATCAGCGAGGCCTCGCTGGCCCGCAAGGTCGAGCGCGTCTTCTTCTCGCCGATCAGCGCGCTGGCGCTGCCGGAGGCCAATCGCGCGGCCGCCGAAGCGTTGGTCGAGACGCTACGTCTACAGCACCCCGCCCGGCGGCTGCGGATCATCGGCATCGAGCGCGCCGCCGATCTGATCGCGGATCACTACATCTTTCTCCCCGAACGCGTCTGTCTGGGCGAGTACGCCGTCCTTGCCGCGGCAAAGTATGGCCGAAGTGTGAAAGTGCAGGCGCCGGCGTTCGCGGTTCTTTGCCTGATCCTCGGCTGGCTTGTCTGGCCCTGGCTGCGGTCAGTGATCGATGATCACATTGTCAATCTCGAGCAACGCCGCAACGGCATCGTCGCCCTGAACCGCTACGGGCGCGTGGTGTGGGACCACGTATACCTTCCGGACACACTTGAGAATGACTGTCCGAAAGTGGTTTACGACCTGGATCGGGACGGGAAAAACGAGGCGGGTTTCTATGTTTCCACGGGCCGCGAATCGCAGGATCAGGCGCGCATCGACATCTTCAATCACGATGGCACGCTGCGTTTCCGATTGGACGCCCGGATTCTTGGCCAATACCCCGGTGATTACGAGGGCCAGGAAGTCTACACGCCCGGCTTGTTGCAGATCGTGGAAGTTCAGGGCGCGCCGCTCATCATCACCGGCGCCAACGGACAGAACCCGTCGCGATTCCATGTGAAGATCTGGTCGGCGCAGGGGGAATTGCTGGGATGGTATGTCAACGCCGGTGTCGTATCCCAGGGACTGGCACGGGATTTCGACGGCGACGGCACCGATGACCTGGTCTTTCCGGGATACAACATCCGCATGCGTTCGGTCGCTCTATTCGTCCTGAAAGCGCGTGGCAGTGAGGGCGTGTCGCCGCCCTACCAGGACGAGCAGTACGACATGTCGCGGGTAATCCCTGGGAATCAGATGCGCTACATGCTGTTTCCCCCTTCCGATCTGACGCTGGTCTACGGCTACCGTATCTACAACTCATACGGAGGCATCTATGACGTTTCGAGCGTCGGGATGCGTCTGAACACGCGGGAAGGGGGAGTTCCCGGCGAGGACGGGCGTGAAATGTCATGGCAAATCTACTACTACTTGGACGATTCGCTGAGAGTGAACCGAGTCGATGTAGAAGATGCCTATAAGGCCCGGCGGGAGATGCTCGTCCGCGAAGGGAAACTCCCGGACGTGCTCTGGCCAGAGTACTTCCGTGACCTTCAGGCCGCCGTGCGTGGGTGGGACGGCACCGGCTGGGTGCCCGATAGTCTGCCGAAGGGGCTGTAATCGTTTAGAAGGACGGAATTGGGGGCACCGATTCCAGCGTGACGCTGCCGAAAATGCGCCTCTTGCCGAATCGAAGCCTCTTGCGCAGGCGAGTTGAAGTCGTGATACCCAAAATAAAACCCCCGTCCCAGTCGGGACGGGGGTTCGAAGATTACGGGAACGCGGAATCCGTACGGCGCGAAGCTATCCCACATTCTGCCAGGCGGGGAGATACGACATCTGACGGTCGACTTCCTGCTCGGCTTTCTCGCGGGTCCAGCTTTCCAGCTTCATCGTGTACTGGATCATTCCCTCCCGAATCTCACTACGGGGCTTCAGGTTGCCCGCCGGATCGGTGCAGTAGATGCAGAGACGGCCGCCGGAATTGCCGTTGCCGTGCTGTGACGGCCGTGACATCGGCATGCCGCACGCCTCGCACCGCGGGGCGGTGGTCATGGCTCCCTCCTTTGAGGGGAGATCTATAGTGAAAGTCCCGCCCAGGCCAACAACGGCCCAAGCGGGATGTGTCGAAAGTATGGTGGGCGTTCTCACCACCACAGGTTGCCTCAAAAGACTAAACGAAACAAGACCAATTCAGTTTGCGATCAATTTGCCGCCCCACCGATCTCTTGGCGTAAGCAATTATGCCACATCGACTTGTCGGCATGCGGTCCGGCGCAAACGTCGACGGACACGTCACACCATACTTATCGGCAGACGTGCCCGCAACTCCAATTATACAGTTGTCTGAATCGTTACGAGCGGTGTTCCTCGGTGAGTCGCTCAGAAAAATCACGGCGAAAGAACTGCACAAACGCCATGACCAACAAGGCTACAGGCGGCACAATGGCCCAGAAAGCTGTCCAGAATCCCTGCATGGTGTTAACCCCCCTTGTTTGAGCGCCTTCAACCCGCTTGTTGAGGCAATTTCTTGAAGTCCCTGCCCTAATTTACTGTCATTCCGTAGGTTCCGCCCGATCCGCAGTCGGGCGAGTAGCGGGAATTAACCCTCTTCACATCCGGGCGCAACAGAAAAAGTGATGCAGGGCCAAAAATTCTTTAATCACCACTCTTCTTCCACCTATTACACACGTCGGCAAGTCCCACGTTCGGACTTTAGTGAAATCTTGTGAAAAAGCTCCGGTTTTGACGCCCCTCAGAAAAAATGGCGCGGCGATGCATCACTGCACCACCGCGCCATGTGTCACGGCCCAGGCCCCAATTCCTTCGCCGTGCTCCCAGGATTGGTCCGATCCAATCCTTCAATACTATAGTCACCAAATAGACGGGGTTGTTACGGGCGCTGGAGAGAATCCCGGCGGATGGCCGCGGATTTGTCAGAAGTCGTGCCCCCAGCTGAAATAGAACTTCGTGTACCCGCGGTCGGCCAGGCCATAGGCGAGCGCCAACGGCCCCAGCGGCGTCTCAAACAGCAGTCCGACTCCGACCCCCGCGCGCAAGGCGCCCCAGAAATCGATGTCGCTGCCTTTGGACCAGGCGTTGCCCAGATCGACGCGCCCCGTCGCATAGCCGATTGACAGGAACTGGTAGCGCGCCCCCAACGAGCCGGCCACGAGACGGTCGCCGAGCAACTCGTCATCGGCCAGTCCCATGAAGGATCGGCGTCCTCCCAGCGAGAAGCGCTCGAACATCGGCAGGACCCGGTCGGCGGAGCCAAAGCGCGCGCCAATCGACAGCGTGAGCCGTTTGCCCGGCGAATGGAACCACTCGCCGTCGGCAGTGAAGGCGCGGTAGACCAGGTCGCCGTCGAAGAAGTCATCCCCCCAACTCAACTGCGCCCTCAACCGCCGGCCGCGCGTGGGGAATTCGGCATGATCGAGATCGTCCAGGCGCGCCACCGCCGCAATCCGCGAATGGCGGTACTCGGTCTCGACCGAGTCGATCTCGTGATCGATGTTCTCGGCGCCGACCAGAAGCGACATCTGCGCGAAACGCGAGATGTTCTGGCCGATCGAGAACTCGACCCCATCGCGCGTCGTGATGAATGACGGCAGACGTTCGTGGTCGCGATAGGGAAAGCGCTCGTGCTTGTGGTGGTACACCCGCAGCGAGGCGGTCAGATAGGTGCGGAAAATCCGGTCCGATTTAAGCCGCGCGAAATAGAGCGTTCGGCGCGGCGCGTACTGCGCATGCGCGGTCAGTTCGTTGCCCAGCCCGAACAGATTGGTCTTCGCCCATTGGATGAACCCCTCGGTCTGGTACTCGAGGTTGTGATGCAACCCCAGGCGCAATGCGTCGGTCGACTTTTCCGTCACCGTCAGATGCACCACCGGACCGTTGGGGGAATGGACGACCTCGCTGGTGACCTGCTCGAACAGCCCGGTGGCGTGCATGTCGGCCAGGCCGCGCGCCATCCGCGCGGCATTGAACGGCGTGCCGATCTTCAGCGGGAAACTGCGCAGGATGACCCAGCTTTTGACCGTGCGGTTGCCGTCGAGTTTGATGCCGGCCAAACGCGCCTCGTCAATGGTGACCGCCAGCGCGCCCGCGCTGTCGAGCGCGGCATGCGTGACGGCGGCCAGCGAGAAATCGCGCGCGGTGTAGGCCGATTCCAGACGGCGGATCGCCGCCCGCAATTCGGCGGCCGTGTACCGTTGACTGGGCCGCAGCGCCAGCGCCGCGCGCAGGACCGAATCGGCAATGACGCTGTGGCCGGCGAGGATCACCGTGTCGACCCGGTAACGAATCGGCTCGGCCCCCGCGATCGCCACCAGCGGCAGTCGCTCGGACCGGGCGTGGATCTCGTCGGCCAACACGCGGCCGGCACGGTATCCGAGGGCGAGGAGCGAATCGACCCGATCGAAATCGACGTTGCTTAGCTCATCGCCGATCGGTGCGCAGCGGTAGTCGGCGGCTGCCCAGGCGCGCGCCAACCGCTCATGCGTCATGACGGTCGTGGCCTGATTGGCCAGCGCGTAGGGATCATCGAGCTTATCGGCCGGCGCCATGCCCGAGGCGGTGTTGACCGCCACCACCGGGCAGTCGGACAGCGAATCGGCCAGAATGACCGGCAGCGGATCGATCAACCCGCCGTCGGCCAGCAGGTAGCCATCCAGACGCAACGGCGAGACGGCCAGGGGAAAGGCCATCGACGCGCGCAAGGCCGCGGCCAGGCCGCCGCGCGCAAGCACCACGCGTTCTCCGGTGATCAGGTCGGTGGCCACCGCGCGGAATCGCGTCGGCAAATGGTCGAAATCCGATTGCGACAGGTAGGTGGCGCGCTGGGTCAGCGAGATCAGATAATTGTAGAGTCCCTGCCCCGACGTGGCGCCGGTGGGCCAGACCGGTTCAAGCCCCCGCAGAGGCAGACTGAAGAACCACTCGGCGCTCTCGTCTTTCTGTGAGAGCAGCAGTTGGGCCCGCGACGGGGTGTTCTGCAGCAGCCGATCCCAATCGACGCGATGCACCAGCGCTTCGAGGGAGTCGGTGCTGATCCCGGAGGCGTACAGGCCGCCGATGATGGCGCCCATCGAGACGCCGCAGATGAGGTCTACGGCGATCCCCCGTTCTTCCAGGGCGCGCAGAACGCCGATGTGCGCGATCCCGCGCGCGCCCCCGCCGGCCAGCGCCAACGCCACCCGCGGGCCGGATGAATCATCGCGGCCGGAGAGCGGGGAGTGTGGTTGCAGCAGATCGAGGGGCTGAGTCGCTCCCGTCGCGGTCCATACCAGCATGGTCAGCGTCGCCAGCCAGAGTCCTCGAAGCGGGCGCGCAGGCAGATGGTGGAAGCGGACGCGGCGCATGACGGGGAACAATGTAGATGATCACCGGGTACGAACCAACACCCTCGGCAACCATCCCGGCCGCCGCTTGCCGCCGCCGCGCCGATTGGCTACCTTACTTCCCGCTCACATCCCCATGAAACCGCGCGCCATCACGGCATTTCGCATCCTGTCGGTTCTCTACGCGGTGTTGGTGTCGACGGTCTCTTCATGGCCGAGCATCCGGCTGCCCGATCTGGGCATCGATTGGACCGACAAGTTCGCGCACTTTGCCCAGTATGCGGTGTTTGCCTGTCTGGTCGCCGGGGGCTGGGCGCGGGCGGGCGGGTGGCGCGCCTGGAAAACCCAGTGGCGGCCCGTCCTGTTTCTGCTGCTGTTTGCCGCCGTCGACGAACTGCATCAACTCTGGATCCCCCGGCGCGAGGCCAGTTTCCTCGACTGGACCGCCGACAGTCTGGGCATCCTGTTCGGGTTTGCCGTGGGACTGATCCTCTGGCGACGATCGCCCAAGTGAATCGGACGCGCACAACCACTGCCATCGATTGGGACGCCATCCACAAACTGCCGCGGGGCTGGCGGTATTGCAACATCAGCGTGCTCTGGATCCCCTACTACCGGTGGGCGATCCGCGTCTTCTACCATCTGCGGGTCCGTCATGAGCTGGTCACGCTCGCCTCGATCGTCTCCGGCCTGGCCGCCGCGGCCCTGATCGCCGGCGCGCGTGCGCTGCCGATGTTTGTTGTGGCCGCGATTCTGGTTCATCTCAAAGACCTCTTCGACGCCTGCGATGGGGCGCTGGCGCGTCTGACCGGCACCGGCCATCGACTGGGACGATTCCTCGACACCATCGGCGACGGCGTTGTCTTTACCGCCTGGATTGCGGCGGCGGCCTGGCGCGCGCCGGATGTGGGTTTGTCCGGTCGTGCCGCGGTGATCTGGGGGATCGTTGCCTGGGTGTCGCTTTTCCTGCAATGCTCGTACTTCAATTTCCATCAATTGCACTATATCCGCCTGGCGGGCGCGCGCCTGACCAGCCGTCTCGATGAACGGGCAGAGACGGGCCAGGGGCCGGTCGCGTGGATGGCCCGTATCTATGATCTCTGGTTTGGCTGGCAGGACCGGCTGTTGGCCGCTTTTGATCGCCGGCTGCGCCACCGGCTGGGAATTCCCGACGCGTCCGCGGAGCGCTGGTACGGGCATCGCGGCTTCATGGTGGCCAATTCGGCCCTCTGCTTCGGCACGCAGGCCTTTGTCCTGATTCTCTTCGTTGCGGGTCAACATCCCTTCTGGTTTCTGCCGGCGATCGCGGTCGGGCTGAACCTTTATTGGCTGGGTATTGTTCTGGCCCGTATGGTTGTGTTTCGTAGAGGCCTATGACCGTTTCCGTGACCCGCAAAGCACGTTTCTGCGCCGGGCATCGCTACTGGCGCGCCGACTGGACTCCGGAGAAGAATCGCGAGGTCTTCGGCGCCTGCGCCAACGAGCATGGCCACGGGCACAACTACACGCTCGAGGTCACGGTGCGCGGACCGGTTGATCCGCAGACCGGCATGGTGATCAACCTCACCGACCTCGACCGGCTGATCCAACAGCGCGTGATTGAGCGCATCGACCATCGCAATCTGAATATCGACATTCCCGAGCTGGCCGGACGCATCCCCACCACCGAAGTGCTGGCCGACTTCATCTGGAACGCGCTGGATGGCCGTCTGCCGGTCGGCGAACTCGACGAGGTGCGCGTCTACGAGGCCGATGACCTGTGGTCCGCGCGGCGGAGGCCATCATGATCACGCTGGCGCGGACCTATCGCTTTGCGGCGGCGCACACGCTGCGGTCGCCGCATCTGAGCGGGGCGGAAAACGCGCGGGTCTACGGCAAATGCGCCCATCCCGCCGGTCACGGGCACGACTACCATCTGGAATTCCAACTGCGCGCGCCGCGGCTGACCGACGATGTGGTGGTGGGCCACGGTTGGCTCGATCAACTGGTGGCGCGGGTCATCGCGCCGCGGTTTGATCGGCGCGATCTGAATCAGACCTTCGGCGAGGATTTCATCACCACCGGCGAGAACCTCGCCGTCGCCGCCCACCGGCTGCTGGCGCCCCATCTGCCCGATGGGGTGGCGCTGACGGTGCGGTTGGTGGAAACCGAGAAGAACTCATTTGCCTTCCACGGGCAATGAGAGGAGATCGACATGGCGCTGGAAGACACCATACGTACCCTGCTTCAGGAGATCGGCGAGGACCCCGGTCGGGAGGGGCTTCTGAAGACCCCGTCGCGGGTGGCCGAATCGATGCGGTTTCTCACCCGCGGCTACCGTCAGGATGCGGCCGAACTGCTCAACGGCGCGCTCTTCACCGAAGAGAACAAGGAAATGGTGGTGGTGCGCGACATCGACTTTTTCAGTCTCTGCGAGCATCACCTGCTTCCGTTTTTCGGCAAGTGCCATGTCGCCTACATCCCCGACCACAAGATCATCGGCCTGTCCAAACTGCCGCGCATCGTCGACATGTACGCCCGCCGTCTGCAAGTGCAGGAGCGGCTGACCAAGCAGATCGCCGACACCATCGCCGAGGCCGTCAAACCGCTCGGCGTGGCGGTGGTGATGGAAGCCGAGCACCTCTGCATGCAGATGCGCGGGGTGGAAAAGCAAAACTCGGTCGCGCTCACCTCGACCATGCTCGGAGTCTTCAAGGATTGCCCGATGACCCGTTCGGAGTTCCTCGACCTGATCCACCGGCCGGGCATTCGTTAGCCCAATCCGGGGGTTTACCTGCGCGGACTTTTCGCGTACTTTGGCCGCCGTCTTTGTGACCTCAACGAGGAGAGACGCATGTCGATTAAGTCGGACAGCTGGATCAAGGAAATGGCGCTCAAGCATCGCATGATCGAACCCTTCGCCGACCGGCAGGTCCGCCAGGGCGTGATCTCCTATGGCGTCTCCTCGTACGGCTACGACATGCGGGTGGCCGATGAGTTCAAGGTGTTCACCAACGTGCGCACGACGGTGGTTGATCCCAAGCAGTTCGACGCCAACGCCTTTGTGGAGATTCAGGCGGATGTCTGCACGATCCCGCCCAACTCGTTTGCGCTGGCGCGCTCGGTGGAATACTTCCGCATTCCGCGCCGTGTGCTGACCGTCTGTGTCGGCAAATCGACCTATGCCCGCTGCGGCATCATCACCAATGTGACTCCCTTCGAGCCGGAGTGGGAGGGATTCGTCACGCTCGAGATTTCCAACACCACGCCCCTGCCGGCGCGCA
Source organism: bacterium (assembly GCA_035559435.1). NCBI lineage: Bacteria > bacterium. Next base: position 51,474 of record DATMBC010000017.1, on the reverse strand, counting down.
TCTACGCCAACGAGGGGATCGCCCAGGTGCTCTTCTTTGAGTCCGACGAGGACTGCGAAGTCTCTTACGCCGACAAGAAGGGGAAATATCAGGGCCAGCAGGGCATTACTGTCCCGAAACTCTAACGTGACCGTGGCGCGCTCCATCGCTTCCGTGCGCCGCCAGGTGGCCGCCTGGCGGGCGCGGGGGTTGCGTGTGGGGCTGGTCCCCACCATGGGCGCCTTGCATGAGGGGCATCTGTCGCTGGTGCGCCGCTGCCGCCGGCTCTGCGATCGCACCGTGGTCTCGATCTTCGTCAACCCCACCCAATTCGGCCCGCGCGAGGATTTCTCCAGCTACCCCCGGACCTGGAAAAGTGACCTGCGCGTCTGCCGCCGCGCGGGGGTCGATCTGATTTTTGCGCCGTCGGTGGAGACAATGTACCCCGAGGGATTCGCGACGATGATTCGTGTCGGCCCGATCGGCGATCTCTGGGAGGGCGCGGCGCGTCCGGGGCACTTCGAGGGCGTCGCCACGGTGGTGGCCAAGCTGTTTTACATCATCGGGCCGGACGTGGCGATCTTCGGGCAAAAGGATTACCAGCAGACCGTGGTGATCCGGCGCATGGTGACCGACCTCAATCTGCCGGTGCGGCTGGTGGTTGCGCCGACGGTGCGCGAGCCGGGCGGCCTTGCGATGTCGTCGCGAAATGCGTATCTTGATGCGCTCAGCCGCCAGGACGCGCGTTCGATTCACCGCTCGCTGCTGTGGGCGGGACGGGAGATTCGCGCCGGACGGCGCAACGTGGCGCGGCTGACGAGGGTTATGACCGGAATGATCGAAGCCGGGGGACGTTTCGACGTCGACCAGATCGGCTTCTGCGACCCGGCGACACTGGCATCAAAAAAGACCGCCGTCCCGCCGCTGGTGATCCTGGTGGCGGCGCGTTGCCGCGTCAAGGGACCCGCCCTGGGCCGGCGCTATATCGACAATCTCTTGATCCGTTGAACTCCGTCTGGATGTGACCGCATGCTGATCCCGACTCTCCGCGCCAAGATACACCGCGCCCGCATCACCGACGCCAACCTCAACTACGAGGGCTCGATCGCAATCAGTCCCGAGTTGCTGCGTGCCACCGGAATTTCGGTCTACGAGCGCGTGCAGGTGGTCAATCTCAACAACGGCGAGCGGTTCGAGACGTACGTCATCGAGGGCAAGCCCGGGGAGATGTGCCTCAACGGCCCCGCGGCGCGTCTGGGGCTGACCGGCGACATCGTGATCGTGCTGGCCTACGCCTACATCGATCCGGCGACCGAGAAGGTAACGCCGAAGATCGTCCATGTCGACGCGAAGAATCGCCCGCTGCCCGCCTGATGCCATGACCGGCGCGGATTCCGACATTCACCAGACACTCGATGCGACCGCCGCGGTCGTGCTGGCCGCGGGACTGGGCAAACGCTTCGGCGGCGAACACGCCAAGGTGATGGCGCCCTTTCATGGCCGCCCGCTGGTGCAATGGGTCACCGATGCGTTGGATGAAGCGGGCATCAAGCGTGTGGTTGTCGTGATCGGGCATCACGGCGAGGAGGTCGAGCGCCTCTTTCCGCCCGGCCGAGTTGCGTTCGCCTGGCAGCATGAACGTCTGGGGACCGGGCACGCCCTGTGCCAGTGCGAGCCGCTCCTGCGCGGTCATCAAGGGCATGTGCTGGTGCTGTTGGGTGATGCCCCCTGCGTTCGCCCGCAGACTATTCGCGACCTGCTGCGTCTCCACCGCGAGGCCCACGCCGCCGCCACCATTCTCTCCGCCGAAGTCGCCGATCCGAGCGGTTATGGACGGATCGTGCGCGCCGCCGACGGCACCGTTGACCGCATCGTCGAGCACCGCGACGCCGACGAGCGCATCCGCTCCATCCGCGAAATCAATTCCGGCATGATCGCCTTCCGCTCCGAACTGCTCTGGCCCAACCTCGAACGTGTCGACAACGACAACGCGCAGGGGGAATACTACCTGACCGACGTGATCGGCTTCTTGCGCGACGGCGGCCACAAAGTGATGGCTTACATCGCTCCCGATCCGCGCGAAGTCTTGGGCGTGAATTCTCCCGACGATCTGCGTCTGCTCGAATCGCTGTTTCCGCAAATGTAGGTTAGGCGCACCCCGCGGGTCGCGTTCGGGTGTGCCTCTGGCGCCCGGCCTGCGCTTATCTTGCTGTCTGGAATCCTCGCTTCCGGATTCGTATAATTGAGAGTCAATCGCCCGGAGGGCTAGACCTAACTGGTAAGGCAGCAGTCTTGAAAACTGCCGGGCGAAAGCCCATCGGGGTTCGAGTCCCCGGCCCTCCGCTTAAAATGCAGGCTCGGCATCCGCCGCGGCGCATCGCCCTCCGGGTAAGTTCTTGTGGAGGGCGAGGCTTTGCCGAGCCTGCTCTTTTATCGCGAAGTCTGCTGCTATGCCTGTGGGCGCTCCGCGGACAAGACGGCGGACTTCATGGCCGGGCCGGGAATGTTGTCCGGGGAGGCCGCGATTCTTCGGTACCAGTCCTGCAGCGCGACCGGCTCGAGCGTGTTTTCGCGGAGCGATCGGATCGCTTCCACCGTGGCGCGCGCGGCGGACATTGTCGTCAACAGCAGGGTGCTCGAAGCGTGGCACTCGCGGCGCATCAGCATGTCGTCACGGAAACTCTGACGTCCCAGCGGCGTGTTGATGACGATGTCGATCTCGCCGTTTTTGAGCAGGTCGAGGGCATGGGGGCGTCCCTCTTTCAGCTTGTTCACGCGCTTGACCGCCAGTCCGTGCTGGAACAAATACGACGCCGTGCCGCCGGTGGCATACAGACGGAACCCCAATTCCACAAAGGACTGCGCGATGGGCAGCACGGTCGGCTTGTCGAAATCGTTGACGGTGATGTAGACGCTGCCGCGGGTCGGCACGGCGAATCCGGCGCCCTGCTGCGCCTTGGCGAAGGCGACGCCGAAGGTCGGGGCGATGCCCATCACTTCGCCGGTGGAGCGCATCTCCGGTCCGAGCAAGGGGTCGGTGCCGGGAATCTTCTTGAAGGGGAAGACGCTCGCCTTGACCGAGTAGCCGGCCGTGGCCGGCTCCCGCATCACGCCGAGGGATTCGAGCGTCCGTCCCACCGCGATCTTCGCCGCCAGCTTGGCCAGCGGCACACCGGTGGCCTTGGACACAAACGGCACCGTGCGTGAGGCGCGCGGGTTGACTTCAAGGACGTAAACGACGCCGTCCTTGATCGCAAACTGGATGTTGACCAGTCCGCGCACGCCCATGGCCAGCGCGATCGCCCGGGTCTGCTCCCGCATCGTCCGCGACGCCTCCTCGCTGATCAGGTAACTGGGCAGGACGCAACTGGAGTCGCCAGAATGCACCCCGGCCTCCTCGATGTGCTGCATGAGGCCGCCGATGACCACCTCGTGGCCGTCGCAGAGCGCGTCGATGTCGACCTCGAAGGCATCCTCGAGATAGCGGTCGATCAGCACCGGCTTTCGTTCGGAGGCCTCCAACGCCCGGTCGAAGAAGCGCTCAAGCTCCTCTTCGTCGTAGACCACCATCATCGCCCGGCCGCCGAGGACATAGGAGGGCCGCACAAGCACCGGGTAGCCGATGCGGTGCGCGACCAGCCGCGCCTCCTCCAGCGAGGTGGCGATGCCGTTGGCCGGTGTCCGCACGCCCAATTCATCGAGCAACTGCCCGCAGCGCTTGCGGTCCTCGGCCAGGTCGATCGCTTCGGGCGACGTGCCGAGGATGCGCACGCCATGCCGGTGCAGCGCCCGCGCCAGCTTCAGCGGGGTCTGGCCGCCGAACTGAATGATGACGCCCTCCGGCTCTTCCTGCGCGACCACGTTGAGCACATCCTCCAACGTCAGCGGCTCGAAGTACAGCTTGTCCGAAGTGTCGTAGTCGGTCGAGACGGTCTCGGGGTTGTTGTTGAGCATGATGCTCTCAAACCCCTCTTCGCGCAGCGCCAGGGAGGCATGCACGCAACAGTAGTCAAATTCGATGCCCTGGCCGATGCGGTTGGGTCCGCCGCCGAGGATCAGCACCCGACGCCGTTCCGAGCGCCGCGACTCGTTCTCCTCGTCGTAGCAGGAGTAGTGGTAGGGCGTCTCGGCGGGGAATTCGCCGCCGCAGGTGTCAACGGTCTTGTACACCGGGCGGATGTCCTGTGTCAGACGGCGGGCGCGCACCCAGTCCTCATCGGCTCCGATCAGCTGGCCGATGCGACGGTCGCTGAAACCGGCGCGTTTGGCATCGCGCAGTTGGACGGCGGACACCAGCGGTCCGGCGCGGCGGATGTCGCGTTCATGCGCAAGCAGATCGGCGATTTCCTGCAGGAACCATCGGTCAATGCGGCTGAGGGTGTGGACTTGATCGACGTCCAGGCCCTGCTCGAAGGCCGCCACCACCGCATCGAGCCGCGCCGAGTTGGGCGTGACCAGCCGCTGCCGAACCTCATCCGGCGACAGCGGCGGGGCCGACTCGCTGCGCAACCCGTACCGCCCGGTCTCCAGTGAACGCAGCCCCTTCTGCAGCGCCTCCTTGAAGGTGCGCCCGATCGCCATCGTTTCGCCGATGCTCTGCATCTGCGTGCCGAGGACATCCTCGCTGCCGGGGAACTTCTCGAAGGCGAACCGGGGGACCTTCACCACATGGTAATCGATGGTCGGCTCGAAGCAGGCCGGGGTCTTGCGGGTGATGTCGTTGGGGATTTCGTCGAGCGTGTAGCCGACCGCCAGCTTGGCGGCCATCTTGGCGATCGGGAATCCGGTCGCCTTCGAGGCCAACGCCGAGGACCGCGACACCCGCGGATTCATCTCGATGACAATGACACGGCCGTCTTCGGGATTGACGGCAAACTGCACGTTGGCGCCGCCGGTCTCGACACCGACCCGGGTGAGGACGGCGCGCGCCTGATCGCGCAGGATCTGATATTCGCGGTCGGTCAGGGTGAGCGCCGGCGCCACGGTGATCGAGTCGCCGGTGTGCACCCCCATCGGGTCGACATTCTCGATCGAGCAGACGACGACGAAGTTGTCGGCCCGGTCGCGCATGACTTCCAACTCGAATTCCTTCCAGCCGAGCACCGACTCCTCGAGCAGGACCTCATGCACCGGCGAAATCTCCAGGCCGGAGCGCACGATCCGTTCGACCTCCTCGCGGTTGTAGGCGATCCCCGAGCCGGCGCCGCCGAGGGTGAAGGAGGGACGGATGATCGCGGGGAAGCCGACGGTGTCGACCGCCGCCAGCGCATCGGCCACCGACGCGACCACCACGCCGCGGGTCACCTCCAGCCCGATCTCGCGCATGGCGGAGGCGAACATGCGGCGGTCCTCGGCGACTTTGATTGTCTCCGGACGCGCCCCGATCAACCGGACGCCGAAATCCTTGAGCACACGCGCATCCGACAACTGCATGGCCAGATTGAGCGCGGTCTGACCGCCCACCGTTGGCAGGATCACATCGGGCTGCTCGCGCTCGATGATCCGGGTGAGCGTGCGCAGATTGAGCGGCTCGATGTAGGTGCGGTCGGCCAGCTCCGGATCGGTCATGATCGTGGCCGGATTGGAATTGACCAGAATGACACGGTACCCCTCGGCCTTGAGGGTCTTGACCGCCTGCGCCCCGGAATAGTCGAACTCGCAGGCCTGGCCGATCACGATCGGCCCGGAACCGATGATCAGGATTGATTCAATGTCGGTGCGCTTGGGCATCGGCTATCCGCGCTCCAGCAACCGGACAAAGCGGTCGAAGAGATAACCGGCGTCGTGGGGGCCGGGCGCGGCCTCGGGATGGTACTGCACACAGAAGGCCTTGCGATCCGGCAATTCGAATCCTTCAATGGAACCGTCGTTGAGATTGATGTGGGTGATTTCACCGCCGGCGTCGATGAGCGAGTGTTCCTCGACCGCGAAGCCGTGGTTCTGCGAGGTGATTTCGATACGGTCGGTGGTGGTGTCCTTGACCGGATGATTGGCGCCATGGTGGCCGAAGGGGAGTTTGTAGGTCCGCGCCCCGATCGCCAGCGCCATCAGCTGATGGCCCAGGCAGATGCCCATGACCGGGCGGGTGCCCAAAACCGCGCGCACATTGGCGACCGCGTCGCCGCAGGCGGCCGGATCGCCGGGGCCATTGGAGATAAAGTAGCCGTCGGGATTGCCGGCGGCCAGGGTCGCCGCGGGCGTGTTGTCGGGATAGACCGTGACCGTGATCCCGCGCCGCGCCATCTCACGGAAGATGTTCTGCTTGGCGCCGCAATCGTAGGCCGCCACGCGGAAACGCTCGGGCCCGAGGGCGGGAATGGTGTAGGGCGCATCACAACTGACCGCCCCCACCAGTGACTTGCCTTCCATGGTGCCCCACTGCGCCAACTGCGGGAGCAGGTCCTCGATGGCGGCCTCGGCCGGGGCGATCGCGCCGACCATCGCGCCGCGGTCGCGGATGTGCCGCGTAAGCGCGCGGGTGTCGATCCCGGTCAGCCCGGCGATGTTGTGCCGTTCGAGGTAGTCGGAGAGCGTCATGGTCGCGCGGCGATTGGAGGCAATCTCCGAGAGTTCGCGCACGATCAGCCCCGAGGCCCAGATGCGGCGGTCGTGGCTTTCGATGTCGTCGTCGTTGATCCCATAGACGCCGATGTGCGGTTGGGTCATGCAGACCAACTGGCCGCAGTACGAGGGATCGGTGAGGATTTCCTGGTAGCCGGTGATGGCGGTGTTGAACACCACTTCGCCGATCACCGTCCGTCGGGCGCCGAATCCATGGCCGCGAAAGTGGCGGCCATCCGCAAGGACGAGGATCGACTCAGGGCGTGTGCGCATCGTCGCGATAAACCGGCAGGACCGCCGACTTCATTCTTTCCGAGCCGGGAGAATACACGAGTTTCCTCCGCTTTACCAGCGAAAAGGTGGCGCGCCGGGAGAATGTGGAAAACCCGCCTGGTTCTACTTGATCGTGGTTAACTGCCAGAGGTCGCGGGTGGAGGTGTGCAGGAAGGGACGCATGGCCAGCATCCCGGTCTTGCCGATGCTGCGTTCGAGGAAGGCCATCTCTTCGAATTTCTCCCGCAGTTCGGGATCGGGGGGCACATCGATGCCCGCCTGACGCATCATCACCACGCCCTTGGCGCGCAGGGCCAGCTCGGTGCGGATGCGCAACAGGCAGAACATATCCACGACCACCGCGGGTGGAAAATGCGCCTGCAGGGTGTGCAGGTACTGTCCGATGCGCGTCTGCGAAAACTCGCCGGTGGACAACTGACCCATCAGATCCTGATCGGCGTCAAAGCCCACGCCCAACCACTCCTCGGTGGCCTTCTCGCTGCGCTGAAAGACAAGCACGACCAAAAGCGGCAAAAGGACCATGAGCAGCACGGTGGACAGGGTGGGGGAGAGGATGAAGTGATTAAACAGCGAGTGCGTGGCGATCGCCAACAGCAGGCCGGGGAGGAACGCCCACCCGACAAGACGGCCGCGGCGATCAATCAGGGTCTTGGTGATGACCGCCAGCATCGCCATGGTGGCGGCGTGCATGGCGGCGGTGCCGAAACCGCGGATGATCCACACCACCACATTGGCGCTCTTGAGGCTGAACAGATAGAAGACATTCTCCACCAGCGAGAACCCCGCGCCGACCGCGAACCCATAGATGGCGGCGTCAACCATGAAGCCGACACGGTTGCCGCGGAACAGCACGACGAGGGGGATTGTCTTGACGCTCTCCTCGACGATTGGCGCCAGGTAGCGTGAGTAGACCGCAGCGCCGCCGGGGAGAGTCTGCACCAGGAGGGCGTTGACCGGGGCGCACAGCGCCGCCGCCGCCGCGCCGGCTACGATCGTCGCCGCCACCAGTTGCTTGGCGACCAGTTTGTAACTGTCCAGCAGGATCAGCAGCGCCAGGAAGATCAGCACCGGCAACAGACTGACACCCGTCTTGAGCAGTTCGATCATAGGACCTTCAGCGAGACCATCGTCTCATCTGATCCGCGCCGGTCCTTGCGGTAAGCGCGGGCGTAGCCGACAGAGAAGGTCAGTTTCAACTGCGACAGCAGTTGGAATTGCAGGTCCAGCTGCGCGCCGATGTTGCCGACCTCGACGCGCGCGTCGGAGACGTCAAGATTGGTGACCAGCGCCGAGGAGAAAATCGAGGCCCGCGCCCAGGCGCAGTAAAGCGCCGGGAATCCGAGGCGACGGAATCGCAGAGGCGGCAGGTTCCAATCGGCCATGACGCGCACGAAGTTGGTGCCCCCGACCTCGTTGAGCGCCAGACCGGGGAAGCTGTACCACTCGCGGTAGCGCTTCACCTTACCGTGGTCGACCCAGTTGTTGCCGAAGCCGCCGAAATAGAAATTGGCAAACGGATCGTCCTTCTTGTCCGGGGCCATGCCGGCGGCCGTGCGCACCCAGAGCGACGAATGCGGAATCAAGATCGGCAATCCACCGTCAAGACGACCGACCGCCGCGGGGTAGAAATCGTCGTTCACATAGGCCCCGCTGGGAGAGAGCGTCCACTGGATCCCTTTTTCCTGCTCGACCGCCCCCAGCGACGTGGTCATGTTCTCATAGTGCAGATCGATCCAGGCGGTGTAGAGTTCGTCGAAGGCCGCGGCGACGTTTTGATAATCGGGCAGGCGTTCCAGATCCCAGTACCCGGCGGCGCCGACGGTCAGGTCCATCACCCGCGGCTCGTCGTAGAGCAGCGAGTGTGAGTGCTCCAGCATGCCGGAGTAGCCGCGGCGGCTGGTCTTGGTCGGGCCGAACAGGTCGTAGAAGTCGGCCTTGTTGTAAGTGAAGCGGGCGTCCCAGGCGCCATACGAGTAGTGCGCGCCGACATGCCAGCGTTCGTCGCGCGGCAGGTTTTCTTCCGGCGAATACGACACCGTCAGATCGGCCTGATGCAGTCCAAGATGGTCGGCGAAATTGAGCCGCAGACCGCCGGCGGTCGTGGTCTTGAATCCCTCGACCACCGGATAGAGCGACATCAGATTCCAACTGGTGGCGATGCGATAGTCCCCGCGTTTAATCACCACTGAGTCCACGTCGATCCGCCCCGGCGACCCCGCCAGCCACTCCGTCACGACGGGATGCCGCTCCACAATCTGTTGCCCGAAGTAGTCGATCGCGTTCACGTCCTGCAAGGGACGCAACGGGACCATCGCGGGCACAAACCCGGCGGCGGTGTAGCGGAACACAATGGCGGAATCGGCGCCGACCGGCAGCGGGCGGAAGAATCCCGTCTCGGCGTTGGACATGGCATCCATCGAGTCGACTTTCAGATCGTAACGGAAGACGTTCGACACGCCGGTGAAGTACGAGGATCCGTAGAGATAGCGGCCATCCTCCGAAAAGATGAAACTCTGCGGGATGGTGTTGTGGAAGTCGTACAGCTCGACGTGCGACGTGTCGCCGGCCAGCAGGGAATCGGTGCGCATCAGGATCAGCGTCTGCCGCCCTGAGACATAGGCCAGCGACGCGGCGAGCAGCCGTCCATCGGGCGAGATATCCAGGTCATAGATGTCCCGCCCGTAAGGCCAGGCGTAGACCGTCTTCCATTCGCGGTAGGGAAACGGGATGCGCACCACCGTCGACATGCCGTTGAAATGACGCACCCCCCACAGCGAGCTGTCGACGCGGTTGAAGGCCAGGTCGCCGATGCGGGCGTCCTTCATCAGGGTTTGGCGTTCGCGGGTCTGCGTGTTGACGGCGCACAGGTCGCGCCAGCCGTAGTTGTCCGCGGTGTAGAAGAGCGTGTGCGACCGGGGGTCGTAAGCGGTCGAGCTGGCGTAGTAGAGCGAGGCGCCCTTGACATCGCAGAGCCGTTCGCTTTTTCCGTCGTCGATGTTGATCGCGGCGATGTGGGCGATGCGTCCCGGGTAGTTGACCGCCGCGTACAAGGTCCGCGAGGCGGGATCGAGAAAGGCGCGCGACATCGAGCCCAGCGCCATGTCGGAGAGATCGCGGTGGGGCGTCACCGGGTATTCGCGCACCCGCGCCAGATTGGCCGCCTGGAAATCCCGTTCATAGGCGATCCAGTCGCGCCAGGCATCGTCGAGCGACTGGCCGAAGACCCGGCGGAATTGCGCCATGAAGTAGGCCCGGCTGCCCGCGGCGCGATTGACCCACTCCATCACCTTCTCCGGACCGTGCTGCAACGCCAGGTAGCTCATGAAGCGGGTGCCGTAGAGGTACGAATTGACGCCGACGTGGAAATCCTTCCGCGTGGCCTCCGACTCAAGGCCAACGGGGTCGTAGAAGCGCGCGCCGTCATGGACCATGGTCCGGAAGACCATTTCATCGTAGGAACCCAACGCGCGGCCATACCCGCCCGCCATCCATGTTTCGAGGAAGACCGCGATGCCTTCCTGGTACCAGCGCGGCGCCGAGCGCCGCGGTGAGGTGAGATAGTCGTACAGGATGGTGACCGGCTGCTCGGCGATCGGCTCCGGCTTGCCGAAGAAGACGGCGCGGAAGAAGCGGTCCCAGGCGCCGGGACGGTCCATCGTGTAGAGGTGCGCCACCTCGTGATTCATGATGGTGTTGATGCGCTCGTTGGCGGGCATCGTCTCGTAGGCGTAGTTGAACGGCGCGATGGCGGCGATGATCATGTTGCGCGGGATGTTCTTGGCCCCGCCGTTGGCCTGATCGCCGAGATCGTGCAGGAAGACATTGGTCTTCCCGTCCAGTTCGTGGCCCCAGAGGTTCACGTGGAAGTTGTAGGAATTCTCGAAGCAACGGACCGCGTGTGGGGCGAGAAACGAGTGGAGGCCATCGACGTACACCAGCCGCAGGTGGGCGGTCTCCATGTAGCGCAGACCGGCCCGCACGGGCGTGGCGGCGGCCCCGATCATCAGGAGCGCCGCCAGCGGAAAGAGGACACGGTGAGTCTTCATCGGACGGTAAGGAACAACGAAAGGCGGGACGCGGTCAATGTCGACCGCGTCCCGCCGTGGTTTCCGGGTCGTCCCTAATCCGATTACTCAGAGCGCATGACCAGCTCCATGAACTTCGGGTTGCTGGCCAGATCGGCGAACTTGGGATTGGTGGCCAGGTCGATGAATTCCGGCTTCTTCATCAGGTCGGCGAACTTCGGGTTGGTGGCCAGGTCGATGAAGACCGGCTTCTTGGCCAACTCGAGGTAGCTGGGCGACTTCATCAGTTCGGCGTAGCCGGGCTTGGTGATCAGCTCGGCGTACTGCGGCTGACGGGCCAGCTCGGCGAGCGTCGGGTTCTTCGCCAGTTCCATGATGCCCGGACGCGAAGCCAGCTCCATCAGCGACGGCTGCTTGGCCAGCTCGACGAAGGCCGGAACTTTGGCCAGTTCGATCAGAAGCGGGGTCTTGGCCAGTTCGATCAGCGCCGGCTGCTTGGAAAGCTCGGCATACTGCGGCTGTTTCATCAGTTCGGCGAACTGCGGGTTGGACGACAACTCGACGACGTTCGGGACACGCGCCAGCTCGGCGAACTTCGGGTCGCGGATCAACTCAGCCATCTGCGGATTCTTGGCCAGCTCCACCCACTGGGGCTTGGCGGAGAGTTCGGCGTAGGTCGGCACCTTCGCCAGCTCCATCAGGATCGGGCTCTTGGCCAGCTCCAACATCTGCGGGTTCTTGGCCAGGTCGACGTAAATCGGCGACTTCATCAGTTCGGCGTACTGCGGGCTCTTCGCCAGTTCGGCAAAGTGCGGATCGCGCGACAGTTCGGCAAAGACCGGCGACTTGGCCAGCTCCGCGAAGGTCGGGCTCGTCATCAGCTCAATCACGCCCGGCGTGGAGGCCAGCGTCTGGAACTCGGCGCTCTGCAACAGGGCGATCACCTCGTCGTCCTGCAGAAGCGCCTGCACGCCCGCGTCCTCGATCTTCACGTCCGCGTCGGTGATTTGCTCGGTCCGGTAGCGCTCCGCCACCCCGATCGTGCCCGACACATCTTCCTTGGCCGGCGGATACACGCCGGAGATAAGCACGATCGCCACCACCGCCACGACGGCGACGCCGCCGATGATGATGAACTTCGTGCCGTTCGACTTGTTCTGTGCCATTTCGTTTTCCTCGCTTTCTGTCGCTCTCAATCCCATTCGAAGTGTAATAATGACAATTCCGGTTGGAAAAGGTTGGTGGCTCAATCGCCCTGCCGAGGGAGGCGGATTTCGCGCTGGTAGATCTGCCCGGTGGATTCGATGCGGCAGACCAGCGGCCGGTCGGTGTCGGCAATCTGGTCCAGCACAAAGAGATAGCGATTCTGTCCCAAGTGGGTGGCAGTGATCCGTCCGGGGGCGGCGGTGATGTTGCCCGCCTGCGGCTGCTGTTGCTCGTAGGCGCGGGCGACCAAGGCGCTTTCGTCAAACTCCAGCACCACGGCGACTTCCAACGACGATTCCAACGCGATCTGGACATAGGTCAGTCCATTGCCCGCGTCCACGGCCAGCCGGCCGGTCGCCTGGCCGGTGGTGAAGGCGTCGGCGTCGATCCGCGACAGCGTCGATGGCTGCTGCCGCAGGATCGTGCCGGACAGGTCCCGCGGGTTCAACGGGTCGACGCTCGCGTTGTGGGTCAGCGTCGCCACCCCGATGCCGAGGATCAGCCCGGCCGCCAGACCATAGGCCAGTTGCGGCGTCCACAGATGGCCGATCCAGCCGGCGATCGTCCGCGAATCGGCCGTGCGCCGGCGATACCGCGCCGGATCGATCTGCGCCAGGATGCGCGACTTCAACGCGGCCGGCGGCTCCACCGATGGCACCGCCGATGCCAGATCCTTCAATCCGAGAATCTGTTCGTACAGCCGGCGCGCCTCGGGTGAGTCCTGCAGACGGCGGTCGAGTTCGGTCCGCTCGCGCTCGGACAGCGCGTTGTCGGCCGCCCGGTGAATCAGATGCAGGAGACGTTCTTCGATCACGGCGTCACCACTCCCATCCGTCCCAGGATCGTTGCCAGATTCTGACGCGCCGTGTAAAGCCGCGACTTGACCGTCTTCTCCGGCACGGCGAGAATCTCGCTCATCTCCTGGTAGCTCATATCGTTGAAGTAGCGCAACACAATCACCAACCGGTAGTCGAAGGACAACTCGCGCAGGGCCGTCTCGATGCGAAGATTGCGGACATTGGTCTCGTGCAGTTCATCCGGCGTCGGGTCCGACGATTCCGGTTCCATGTCCAATCCCTGCTGTTGTCTCCTCTGTTTGAGCGCGTTGATGGTTTCGTTCACCAGAATCCGATAAATCCAGCTGAAGAACTTGTGCTCGGGTCGATAACTGTCCAACTTCTCGTAGGCCTTGACAAAGGCGCTCTGCGTCAGGTCGGCGGCTTCTTCGCTGTCACCCGTCATCCGCAGGGCCGTGTTGAACAGCGCCCGTTGGTGACGATCGATCAATTCCCCGAACGCCTCCGTTTCGCCGGCAAGGCACTTTCTCACCAGTGCCTGGTCATCGAACGTCGACATAATGACAGCCATCCGATCGCAAGGTTGGTCAAAAGCGATTGTTTTTATCCGGTCTCAGCAACTCGAATCATCGGTCGAGCATTAACCTCTTGTCATTTAAAGCATTAGACGCTCAGCCAACGCGGGGCCTCATGGCGGATCGGCGGAGCCAAGTGAAACTCAGGATAGCAGGAAATCAGGGTTGGGGCAAGGGAGATTGGAGCCGCGCCGCGGACCAGATGACGCCTCCGGCAAAGCCAACCTTACATCTTGATGATCTTGTCCAGGCCCGCATAGCGGAAGACCTGACGGATGTGGTCGTTGACATTGATCATGGTCAGGGTGTGCCCCTGTTCGTGCAATCGTTTGTAGGCGCCGAGAACCACGCCGATGCCAGCGCTGGAGATGTAGTCCAGGCCCCGGCAGTCCAGCACGCTGTTGCCCTCCAGACTGTCGAAGACCGGGTCGGCCTGCGACACCTGGGAGGCGTCGAATCGACCGGTAAGCACGATGGTGGATTTGTCGGCCAGTTCAACCTTGAGCATGGTCAGGTCTCCAGACGTTTGATCAATGTGATGCGCGCGGTGCGGTCGACATACTCGTAACGGACATCATCCATCATCTGCCGCACCAGATGAATTCCCAAGCCGCCGGGTGTGCGTTCGTGCGGGGGGCGCTCGGTGTCCACCGGCGGACGCTGCGTTGGGTCGAAGGAGTGCACGTCGCGGTCGGCCAGCGTCACACGGAAGACGCCGTCGGCCACGTCGGCATCGATCGTCACATCGTTGTGCGTTTCGGTGTTGTATCGCACCATGTTGGTGAAGATCTCTTCGATGGCGAATTGCATCTCGCGGGTGATGTCGGCGGATACGCCGTGCCGGTTGGCCAATTCGCTGACAAATTCGAAGATGGACTCCAGCGATGCAGCTTGCTTGGGGAATTGGCATTCCATACCGGATCGGGCGTCTGCGCGCGCCGTCGTTCGGCGTCGCGACCGCCCCGCATACTACGCCAACGCGGCGGCGGGTTCAATCCCGACTTTTCTTCTCCGCACGGACGCCGCGTTCCGGTCTTGACAGAGCCGCGTCGTTGTGACCACCAGACCCGCGGCGCGCTCCAGCGGGGCCCGCCAGCGCGCTTTTCCCACGCGTCCGCTGAACCGCCGCTTGAAACACCCCGGCAGGTGAGTTAGTTTCCCTGGCCTGAATACTTCGTCTGCGCGGGCAGACGGACGCCCCATCACGGAGGAACAGAATGCGCGCATTGGTCTCCGGTCTGCTGACGGCCGTTGTGGCGGTCGTCCTGGTGCTCGGCTGCGGGAAAAGCGGTCCCGAACCGTCGTCGCAAGCGAAGAAGGACTTCACCATCGGCGTCTCGCTTCTGACCCGCACTCATCCGTTCTATCAGGAACTCGAAGCGGGCTTGACCGACGCGGCCGCGGCGGCGGGTTACACGCTGATTGTCACCGCCGGCGAGTTCGATGTCGCGCGCCAGAAGGATCAATTGGGCGAGTTCATCGTGCGCAAGGTCGACGCCATCATCGTGGCGCCGTGCGACTCCAAATCGATCGGCACCGCGGTCAAGGCCGCCAACGACGCCGGCATTCCGGTCTTCACCGCCGACATCGCCTGCCTCGCCGAGGGTGTGCGGATCGTCTCACATGTGGCCTCCGACAACGTCGCCGGCGGCGCGTTGGCCGCTCAGGCGCTGGCGCAGGCGCTCGGCGGCCATGGGAACGTGGCGATCATCGACCATCCCGAAGTCGAGTCGGTCATCCAGCGCGTGCGCGGTTTCGAGGAGGAACTGGCCAAACATCCCGGCATGCGCATCGTCGCCAAGCTCTCCGGTCGCGGCATGAAAGACCAGGCGATGAAAACCACCGAGGATATCCTGCAGGCGCATCCCGATCTGAATGGGATCTTTGGCATCAATGACGATTCGGCCCTGGGCGCGTTGGCGGCCATCGAAAAGGCGGGCAAACTCGGCAGTGTGCGTGTGGTCGGCTTCGATGCCGTCCCCGAGGCGCGCGCGGCGATCCAGGCCGGCAAGATCGTTGCCGATGTGATCCAGCGGCCGCGCGTGATCGGGCAGAAGACCATCGAGGCGGTCCGGGCCTACTTCTCCGGCGCCGCCGTCGCGCCGCAGGTTCTGGTGCCCTGCGATCTGTTCACCGCCGCCAGCGCGTCGTAGCGCCGGCCACGCGAGGCATATACGGGCTCATCCTCCATCGCTGACAGCGGCGCGCCGCTCCTGTGCGCCACCGGCATCCACAAGGCCTTCCCCGGCGTGGTCGCGCTGCGGGGCGCCGGGTTTGAATTGCGCGCGGGGGAAATCCACGCCCTCCTCGGCGCCAACGGCGCCGGCAAGAGCACGTTGGTCAAGATCATCACCGGTGTGCAGAGCGCCGACGCCGGGGAGATTCGGCTGGAGGGCCGCCCGATTCAATTCCGGCGCCCCGGCGACGCCATCGCCGCCGGCATCGCCACCATCTATCAGGAATTCTCACTGGTTCCCGCGCTCACGGTGCGCGAGAACCTGTTGCTGGGACGGGAATCCCCGCGCCGCGGCTTCATCGATGCCGCCGCTGAACGCGCGCTGGCCCGTTCGGTGCTCGACCGGCTGGGCGTCGAACTGCCATTGGAGACCCCGGTGCGCGATCTGAGCATCGGGCATCAGCAGCTGGTGGAGATCGGGCGCGCGTTGATCCGCGAGGCCCGCATTCTCATCCTCGATGAGCCGACGGCATCGCTCTCGCCACATGAGGCGGGCCGTCTGGCCGGCATCCTGCGCGAGCTGGCCGCGCGCGGCATCGGCATCATCTTCATCAGTCACCGGCTCGAGGAAATCCTCGCATTCTCCGATCGGGTCACCGTCATGCGCGACGGCCAGACCGTGCCGTCGCGCGACACCGCCGCGCTGGATCGCGACACGTTGATTGAGATGATGGTCGGGCTGTCGCTGGCCGAGGAGTTCCCGCCGCGTGACTCGCATCCGGGAGAGATTGCGCTGGAGGTGCGCCGCCTGACCGGCGCGCGCGTCTCCGACATCTCGTTTGCGGTCCGTCGCGGCGAAGTGCTGGGGCTGGGCGGCCTGGTCGGCGCCGGACGCAGCGAATTGGCGCGGCTGGTCTTCGGCGCCGATCCGATGACAGCCGGCGAGATCATCATCGACGGCCGACCGGCGCGGATACGAAACCCCCGCGATGCCATCGCCGCCGGTCTTTGCCTGCTGACCGAGGACCGCAAGTCGCAGGGACTGGTTCTGTCTCTCTCGGCGCTCGGCAACTTCGCGCTGGGCAACATGGCCGCGTGGTCACGCGCGGGGTGGATCGACCGCGGGCGCGAAGGCGCGCGGTTTTCCGCGCGGGCGGGCGAGTTGAAGCTGCGTCTCAGTTCGCCGGCGCAACCGGCAAGGGACCTTTCGGGCGGCAATCAACAGAAGCTCCTGGTGGCGCGCTGGCTGGAAACCAACGCCCGCGTCCTGATCTTCGATGAGCCGACACGCGGCATCGATGTCGGCGCCAAGCACGAGATGTACCTTCTGATTCGCCGGCTGGCGGCGCAGGGGAAGGCGATTGTCGTCATCTCCTCGGAATTCCCCGAATTGCTCGGATTGTGCGACCGTATTCTGGTCATGCGCCGCGGTCAGATCGCCGGCGAAATCGTCAACACCGAAACGGCTTCCGCCGAAACCATCATGGCGCTGGCCGTCTGATTCGATGATGAACGCTCGCCCTCCACATCTCTGGCGTGGCCGTCTGGTCGGGCTGTTAAGCGATTATGGGATGCTCGGAGTGCTCGTCATTCTGGGCATCTTTTTCTCCATCCTCACCGTGGCCGATCAGTACCCGACCGGCGCCGACGGCGCCGCGGCGGTGGCCGAGTCGCTTGCGGCGCGGGATGTCTCCGCACAAGACGTGCTGATCGTGGGACGCGCCACCCATGAGGACAGTCTGTTCGTCGCGCATTTGCGGTCGTTGCTGGAATCACGCGGACTGAGAGTGGCCGGTGCCCTTCTGGGTGATCCATTCGCGATCCGTGAGCGACTGGGGCAGGGCGCGTCGGCGGCAGTGGTCGCCGCGCCGGCGGCCCTGCGGTCGATTCTGGAAGGACTGCGTCAGGGCGCGCCCGAGCCGGCGGCACTGACGCTGGTAACGCCGGCGCCGTCGCGGTGGCCCACGTTTCTTCTGGCCGACAATCTGCGCAATGTCGCCAATCAGATTGCGGTGATCGCGATCATTGCGATCGGCATGACCATGGTCATCATCGCCGGCGGAATAGACCTGTCGGCGGGCAGTCTGATCGCGCTGTCGGCGGTGTTAACTGCCTGGTTCATCGAAGCCCTGGGCGGGAACGCCGCCTCCACCGGCGGTATGATCTTCGCCTCGCTGGGCGCGATCGTCGTCTGCGGGCTGGCGGGCGCGTTCAGCGCCTGGATGATCACCGGTTTTCGTATTCCGCCCTTTATCGCCACGCTGGCGATGATGCAGGTCGGCGCCGGAGTCGCTTACATCATCTCGCAGGGGCTGCCCCTCTACCAGATTCCCGATGGCTTCATCTGGCTGGGACGCGGCACCGAGCCGCTGCTGCGCATTCCGAACGCGGTTTTGTTGATGATTGCGCTCTATGCGATCGCGCACCTGGTGATGACGCGCACCGTTTTCGGTCGTTACATCTACGCCGTCGGCGGCAATCCGGAAGCGGCGCGTTTGGCGGGCGTGCGCGTCCACCGCGTCCAGTATGCGGTCTACACCCTCTGCGGCGCGCTGGCAGGGCTGGGCGGCGTGATCATGGCGTCGCAGTTGAAAAGCGGGGCGCCGACCTACGGCGCGGGCTATGAGCTGAATGTTATCGCCGCGGTCGTGGTCGGCGGCGCCAGTCTCAGCGGCGGCGAGGGACGAGTCCTCGGTACGTTGATCGGCGCGCTGGTCATCGGCGTCATCCAGAACGGCATGAATCTGACCAACGTCGAGAGCTACACGCAAAAGGTGGTTTTGGGACTGGTCATTCTGGCGGCGGTCCTGATCGATCAACTGAAGCACCGCGGCATGGCGCGCGGCTGGCGCTTTCTGCGCCGTCCGACGGTTGCGTCCGAGCGCGACAAATCCTGATGCACGGCATACCCTGGAGGGGATCAAGATGAATCGATGGATCATGACATTGGCGGCGATCGCGCTGGTCGCGGCGGTGGCGGCGCGCGCGCAGACGCCGGGCACGACCCAACCGGCCGACAAGCCGATGCTCTATGTGGTCGGAACCTCGCATCTGGACACGCAATGGCGCTGGGACATCCGCACGACGATCAACGAGTATGTGCCGGCCACCTTCGCCGACAACTACAGGTTGCTGGACCTCTACCCCGGTTATGTCTTCAGCTTCGAAGGGTCCTTCCGCTACCAGCTGCTGCGGGAATACCGCCCCGACCTCTACGCTCGTCTGGGGCCGTACATCCGGTCCGGCCAGTGGCGCGTGACCGGCAGTTGGGTGGATGCGGTCGATGTCAATCTGCCGTCGTTCGAATCCCTGGTGCGCCACACGCTCTATGGCAACGGATTCTACAAGCGGGAGTTTGGCGTCCAAAGCCACGACGTCTATCTGCCCGACTGCTTCGGCTTTGGTTTCGCGCTGCCGTCGATCGCGGCGCACTGCGGCCTGAAGAGTTTTTCGACGCAAAAACTCACCTGGGGCTCCTGGATCGGGACGCCGTTTGATATCGGTGTCTGGGAAGGGGTCGACGGCTCATCGCTGGTGGCGGCGGTCAATCCGGGCGAGTATGTCAGCAGGATCGAAGGCGACCTGACGCGCGACACGCTTTGGCTTGCGCGCGCCGAGGCGCAGCGCAAATCCTCCGGGCTGGCGGCGGCGCTGCGGTATTTCGGCACCGGCGACACCGGCGGCGCGCCCGACTCCAATTCCGTGGCGCAGCTGGCCCGCTCGCTGGATTCCGATGGCCCACTGGCGGTGAAGAGCATCGCACCCGGCGACATCGTGGATGTCGTCGCGCAGGCCGACCGCACCAGATTGCCGCGCTACAATGGCGAGTTGGTGATGACCCGTCACGGGGTCGGCTGCTACACCTCGCAGGCGGCGATGAAACGCTGGAACCGCCGCAATGAACAGCTCGCCGACGCCGCCGAACGGGCGCTGGTGATCGGCTCGCTGTTTGGCGGCATCCAATACCCGCGCTCGGCGCTGGAAGCGACCTGGACGCGCTTCCTCTGGCACCAGTTCCATGATGACCTGACCGGCACCAGCATCCCTGAGGCGTACCAATTCTCCTGGAACGATGAGATCCTCACGCAGAACCGATTCGCCGGCATGCTTGAGCATGCGATCGAGGCCATCAGTCCCGTGCTCGACACCCGCGCCAAGGGTGCGCCGGTTGTCGTGTACAACCCTGTCGGTTTTGCGCGCGAGGATTTGGTCGAAGCGGCGGTGCATTTCCCGGCCGGCGCGCCGTCGGCGGTCCGAATCTATGGCCCCCAGGGGGCCGAAGTCCCGGCGCAGGTGCTGGGGCGAAGCGGTGACACGGTGCATGTTCTTTTCCCGGCACGTGTCCCGTCGGTTGGCCTGGCCGTCTACGATGTCCGTCCCGCCGCAGCCCCTCTGCCGGCAACCGGCGCATCCGCCACACCCACGACACTGGAGAATCGCCGCTACCGAGTGACATTGAACGCTGTCGGCGATGTCGCCTCAATCTTTGACAAGCGCCACGAGCGCGAGTTGCTCGCCGCCCCGATCGAGTGGCAACTGCTCTTCGACAAGCCAAACGCCTGGCCGAGCTGGGAAATCGACTACGATGAAATCCAGGCCCCGCCGCGCGCGGTCGTTGGCGGCGAACCGCAGGTGCAAGTGATGGAGAACGGGCCGGTGCGCGCCAGCGTCCGCATCACCCGCCGTCAGGGCCCGTCGGAATTCCGCACCACCATCTCGCTGGCCGAAGGCGACGCGGGCGACATGGTCCGGTTCGACGCCGATATTGATTGGGCCGAGAAGGAGACCCTGCTGAAGGCGGCCTTCCAGCTGGCCCATCCCAATGAGCATGTCACCTACGATATCGGTCTGGGCACGATTCAGCGGGGGCTGAATCATCCGAAACTCTACGAAGTCCCCGGTCAGCAGTGGGCCGACATGACCTCGACCACCGGCGACTACGGTGTCGCGATTCTCAACGACTCCCGCTATGGCTGGGATCACCCGGATTCGCACACCGTGCGCCTGTCATTGATTCACACACCCGGTGTCTATGACTCCTGGTCCTGGGTGGGCGATCAGCGATCGCAGGATATCGGCACTCATCACGTGGCGTTTGCGGTCATCGGGCATCGTGGCGACTGGCGAGAGGGCGCGGTGGTGGCGCACGCGGCCGCTTTCAATCAGCCATTGATCGCCTTCCAGACCGAAAATCACGCCGGGGCGCGCTCACCCTTCGCGTTGATCCAAGTCGAAACCTACTCTTCCGATGGCCGCATTGTGTCCGGCCCCGGCACGGTGCATCTCAACTGCGTCAAGGCGGCGGAACGAAGCGATGAGATCGTGATTCGTCTGCGCGAGACCGCCGGCTTGGCCGCGCCCGATGTGCGGGTGCGTTGCGCCTTCCCGATTGTCGCCGCCCGGGAAGTCAACGGCGCCGAGGAACCGCTCGGAGAGGCGGTTGTCCGCGAGGGGGTCCTGACGACATCGCTGGGCGCCTATCAGCCGCGCGCCTTCGCCATTCGGGTTGCCGCGCCCAAGTCCCTGACGGTCGCGCCCCCGCGTTGCCACCCGATTGAATTGCCGTTTGACCTCGATGGGATTTCGCTTGATACGGACCGTCGGGATGGCGACTTCGACAACGGACGCTCTCTTGCTGGCGAACTTTTGCCAGACACGGTGCTGGATCACGACATTCCTTTTGTCACCGGACCGAAATCCGCCGGGGCGCTCAATGTCGTCGTCTGCCGTGGTCAGGAATTAAACCTGCCGGCCGGTGATTACAACCGTTTGCATCTGCTCCTGACCAGTGTCGGCGGGCCCGCGGAAGCGAGATTCCGGATCGATGGACGCGACACCAGTTTCTGGGTGCAGGATTATGCCGACTACATCGGCCAGTGGGACAGCCGTCTGGTGGCCGGACGACTGGTGGAGGAGCCGGGGCTGATCGCGCCGGCTTACATCCTGCGCCAGCCGGTCGGCTGGTACGGGACTCACCGTCACAGCGCGCACGGTGAAAACGAGGCGTATCAGTTCACCTACCTGTATCACGCGCGGTTGCCGCTGTCACCGGGCGCCCGGCGCATCACCCTGCCGGACGATCCGCGTTTGCGCCTCTTTGCGATGACCGCCGCCGACGCCGCCTACGATGACATTCGCCCGGCGGCTCCGCTCTATGATGTGGCCAACGCGACCATTGCGCGCATCGCGGCGCCGCGCACGGCCTTTGTCGACAGTCTCGTCGTCTCGCTGTCCAGTCCGTCGCCCGATGTCGAACTCCGCTACACGCTCGATGGCAGCGACCCGTCCGAATCTTCTCCGCTGTACGCCGGGCCCATCACCCTGACGGCCACCACCACGGTCAAGGCGCGGGCGTTCTCGGACCAAGCCGACAACGCGCATGTGGCGCAAGCCACCTATGCGCTTCTGGGTTTCGAGGAGCCGGTGACGGTGACCAAGACCGCGCCGGGCCTGGCCTGCGACTATTTTGAAGGTACTTGGGACAGTCTCCCCGACTTTGCAATCCTGAAGCCCGCGCGGCAAACGGTTCTCGATTCGGTTACCCTGCCGCCGTTTGCGCGGGAAGAGGAATTCGGCCTCACCGCGCGCGGCTACATCACTGTCCCGATCGATGGACTGTATGACTTTTTCCTCAGCTCCGATGACGGCAGCGATCTTGCCCTGGCCGACACCGTGCTCATCGACAACGATGGTCTGCATGGCATGGGCGAAGTCGGCGGCGCCATCGGTCTGCGCGCCGGGACCTATCCGTTGCTGGTGCGCATGTTCCAGAAGAAGGGGGGACGTGGTCTGGTACTGCTGGTCGAGGGCCCGGGGATGCACCGCCAGGAAGTGCCCGCCGCCTGGTTCAGTCATTCGCCTGACGGCAAGCACAAGCGGAAGTAGTTCATCCCGACTTTGCAGTTGAAGCGAACGCCGTCCGGAACAACCTCCGGGAGGCTTTCTGCGTTGAGGTTATGATTTGCCGGGTCCGACCTTCCGATCCGCCGCGCTGTGTGTTGTCACAGTCGTTCTGTCAGAGGGATTCTGGATGCTTCCCGCCCCTCTCGATTCGCTGGCGGCGTTGATCTCGCGACGCTGTGCTCGCGGATGAGCGAGTTGAAGTACGATTCGCTCCGCTGGGTCCAACGGCCGCGGAGCGGATCCCGGACCTCGTTTTTGTCCATGGTGAAGTCATCCTCGCTCGGACGGATCATCCCCGTGGTGAACGAACGCCGTAGGTTTTCCCCTCGGCCATCCGGTACTCGCCGTAGTCGTTCCCGCCCATGGCGGAGTCAGTGTTCGCGATCCGCATCAGTTGGGTGATGGTGAGACGGAATCGGTCGGGCAGATCAATGGCACGGGCCGGCGCGTTCCCTGCCGCTTCACGCCGCGGAAGGCGGCGTGAACACGGCCGCGGGCAAATCGATGGAGATTGACCGAACGGTCAGGTGGTCTGCAACGAGGCCTGACGGCGCTTTTCGGTGCGCTTGCGCTCCTCGGCGTCGAGAATCACCTTGCGCATGCGGATCGACTTCGGCGTGACTTCAACCAACTCATCCTCGGCGATCCACTCCAGCGCCTGGTCCAGGGTCAGCAGTCGCGGCGCATTGAGCACCACGCTCTGGTCCTTGCTGGCGGCACGGTGGTTGGTCAGCGCCTTGCTTTTGGTGGGATTGCAGGGGAGATCGTCGGGACGCGAGTTTTCGCCGACAATCTGCCCCTGGTAGACCAACTGCATCGGCTCGACAAACAGCACGGCCCGCTCCTGGAGTTTCTCCATCTGGTAGGCGGTGACCGCGCCGGTCTCCATGCTCACCAGCGACCCGCGGAAACGCGAAGCGATCTCGCCCTTCCAGGGGCCGTAACCGGAAAACCGCGATGCCATGATGCCCAGGCCGCGCGTGTCAGTGAGGAAATCGGTCCGGTAGCCGATCAGGCCGCGGGTGGGAATGGCAAACTCCAGACGCGCCAGCCCGGCGCCGTTGTTCTCCATGTGCACGATCTCGCCTTTGCGGCGTGCCACCTTCTCCATCACCACACCCTGGTATTCTTCCGGCACATCGATGATGAGCTGCTCCATCGGTTCCAGCACCGCGCCATTGTCGCCGATGTGGGTGATGACCTCCGGACGCGAGACACACAGTTCCAATCCCTCGCGCCGCATCTCTTCGATGAGGATGGCCAGATGCAGTTCGCCGCGGCCCGACACCTTGACCCCGTCGGCGCGGCCGATGTCCTCGTAGCGCAGCGCCACATTGGTGCGGCACTCGCGCTGCAACCGCTCCTTTAGCTGCCGCAGCATGATCGCCTTGCCCTCCTTGCCGGAGAAGGGGCCGCTGTTGACCAGGAAGAACATCGAGACGGTCGG
This sequence comes from bacterium, assembly GCA_035559435.1. Taxonomy (NCBI): domain Bacteria; species bacterium. Next base: position 27,511 of record DATMBC010000017.1, on the reverse strand, counting down.
TTCTTCGATGTCCAGCGGCTTGAGCGCAGTCGCCTCATCCCCGGCGGCGGCAAAGGTGTCGCCGATGCCGATTTCCTCCGGGCCGGCGATCCAGACAATGTCCCCTGCCGACACCGAATCAACCTCGACCCGCTCCAGCCCGCGGGTCACCCACATGTGCACACCCCTCTCGCTGGCACGCGCGATCTCTTCCCAGCCGGCCTCCGGGTCTCCCGGTTTGCGCCAGCGAGTCACGACCCGGGTGAATTCGCCGCCGCGGTCCAATCGTCCCTGCAGCACACGTCCGCAGCCGATCTGACCGATATAGTCGCTCCAGGCCAGCGTGCTGATCTGCATCAGGAAGGGAGCCGCGGAATCGACTTTCGGCGCCGGGACATGCTCGATGATAGTCTCGAAGAGGGCGTCGATGCCCTGATGGTGCGCATCGTGCGCCAGATCGCGCACCAGCCATCCGGCGAGACCGGAGCCATAAAGCACCGGGAAGTGCGCCTGCTCGTCGGTGGCGCCCAGTTCGATGAATAAATCAAACGTCTTGTTGAGGGCCTCCAGCGGACGGGCGTTGGGACGATCGACCTTGTTGATGATGACGATCGGGCGCAGCCCCAGACGCAACGCGCGCATCAGCACATAGCGTGTCTGCGGCATCGGCCCCTCGTTGGCGTCGACCAGAAGCAACACGGAATCGACCATCGAGAGCACCCGCTCAACCTCGCCGGAAAAATCAGCGTGGCCGGGCGTGTCGATGATGTTGATCAGGTAATCGCGCCAGTTGACCGTGCAGTGCTTGGCGCGGATGGTGATGCCGCGCTCACGCTCCAGCTCGTAGCTGTCCATCAGCCGGTTGGCGACCTGCTCGTTGTCGCGGAATAGGTGCGCCGCCTGGAAGATCGCGTCGATCAGCGTGGTCTTGCCGTGATCGATGTGGGCGATGATCGCCAGGTTGCGGATGTGAGTGGCGCTGGTCATCGGTTGCGTCCTGCCCCTTTGTCGTTACACGTTCTCCTTCGCACTTCTCCCGGACAGAGATAGAGGCCGGGAGCGCCTTGCCTCTGGGTCTTGATCGGGATTAAGCCAGCCGGAATCGGCCCAGGATCAAAACGCCACAATATATGTGTCGGTTGCCAGAGGAACAATGTGATTTCCGGCACGAGTTCACACGTGCCAGTCCGACAAACAGGACAAAATAGGTCAGATTGACCCAATGGCATTTTTTCTCAAGTGCGTGGCTTACGTCTAAGACATTTTGCAATAATTGCTTACGAGATCGCCGCTACCATGGCCCCTTCCGGCTCTTGACGTTTTGCCACTTGAAGCATATCTTTAACCATCACGAAGGTGGTCAGGAGGCGGCTTCTCAGTGGGCCCTGTGAAACTGTCTCTCGATCACCTGCTCAACGCCTCGTATCGGGGCACGCTGTTTGCGAAGTACCCATAAGTCTTATGACGCGTCGCGCGGACCATCAACCAACCCCGGTTAGCCAACCCGCAGTCTCGGTGGGCCGCGTCTCGTTCTGTTGCTTGGACTTGTGCGTCCGGCGGTAAGTCGGTCCGCACGGGGAGAGCGCGCACCGGGGAAATCCCGGCGCCACCGGGCAACCGACGACTGTGTAACTGTGTGCAATAGAATTGTCAAAACCGGACTTGGAACGAGACATTTGGACAGATCCAAGCGCCAGGACTCTCACGTTCGAAGCAGAAGCAGGAGAGAGAGATTGAAGAGATTGTTCATTGACGAGGAAGAACGAGACATGATCGAGCGGGGAGTTTCAAGCAGCTCTTCTATCGGTGTTGACGTCGTCGCCTTGACCACAATCTGCCCGATCGCTCTCCAGCACTACAGTCCGTTCAAGAGGGGCTTGTGGGAAATCCAATTGGTGTAAGAGCGAAACTCACCGCCGCTGAGTTGGGCGGCTTGCTGTGAAACCGGGGGTCGGAACTCGTTGACCGAATCAACGGGAGGAGAAACGCAATGCTCAAGAAACTCATCCGTGACGAACACGGACAGGACATGATCGAATGGGGTATGCTGGCGGCGTTCATATCGGTCGTTGCGATTATCGCCGTAGATGCCATTGGCGGAATCGTCAAGGGCTGGTATGATACGATCCAGACTGACATTACCAACCCGACCCCGTAACAAAGAAGTGGATTGCGACGCAGGAATGCCAAGGCACCTGACCTAGACGAAGGAGTTGATGGCTTGGTTGAAAGTGTTGCGCCCGATTCGCTGTTGGCCTCGCTGCCTGTGGGTATTGCTGCGATCGTGGTGGCCCTCTGTCTGGTCACCGATCTCCTCTGGAGACGGATTCCGAATGTGGTAACTCTTCCAGCCGCCGGCGTGGGCCTGATTCTGGCCCTGATGGCCGGTGGCTGGAAGGGGTTGTCGTTCTCAGCAGGTGGTTTCGTCGTAGGCTTCACGCTGATGATCTTGCCGTACTATGTGGGCGGTATGGGTGCCGGCGATGTGAAGCTGATGGCAGCGCTTGGAGCACTTCTCGGTATCGCTGCCATCATCCAGGTGTTCCTTTACACGGCTCTCATCGGCGGAGTGCTGGCGGTAGTCAGCGCTCTTTGGAAGGGAACCTTGATCCGGGCGCTCCGCAACATTGTCGATTGGACGACATCCTTAGTGTTGCAGGGGCTGGCAGGGGTGCGAGGCGGGCTCAAAGATACCCAGCTGGCCCAGACCGCCGGGGTCATCCCCTACGGCGTTGCAATTGCGCTGGGCCTCTATGCTTATCTCGCTTTTGGGCGGATTATTTGAGTTCTTACGTCCGGGGTCGTCGGACAGTCCCCGGAGAGGCAAGGTGGCTTTCATGCAGAGCGCCATCCTCGAGCGGCGGACGCGCAGGCATCAAGGACGATTCGAGTGCGGGCAGGCCGTGGTCGAATTCGCCTTTATCCTGCCGTTGCTTCTCATCCTCGTCTTCGGCATCACCGAACTGGGCCGCATGTTGATGCGGACGAATGTGCTCACGCAGGCCGCGCGCGAAGGCGCGCGGGCGGCCGCCGTGGGCGTCGATTCGGCCTCGGTGGTGAGTCGTGTCGAAGCGATCCTCTCCTCCGCCGGCGTCGATGCCACCGATAACCCGGTGGTCGACATCGCCCCGGCCGATGCCAATGGCATGATTAACGTGACCGTCACCTGTGAGTTCGATGTGGTTCCCGGGCGACTCCTGCCGTTTTCCGGCACGCTGACTTTGCGGGGCGCGTCAGCGATGCGCAAAGAGAATTGACGCGCCTCAGGGGGCTTTCATGCGCACGCGCTCGTTTATCGCTATCGGCTTTGTTGCTTTGCTCTGCGCGGCGGTGGCCACCGCACTGGTCGTCATGTACCTGCAAAAGACCGCGCAGGAGGCCAAGGCCGGGCCGGTGCTGACGCCGGTGGTTGTGGCAACCTCCGACCTGTCGTTCGGCCAGACGCTCACCGCCTCCAATCTGCGGATCGCGATGTTTCCGCAGGAGAGCGTGCCCAAGGGCGCAATCTCCGAGATTGACAGCTTGATCGGGCAGAGCACCAAGGTCTTCCTGGCGGAGAACGAGCCGGTGCTGGCGACCAAACTCTCTTCGATCGGAGGCGGGCTTTCGCTGAAGATCGAGCCGCCATTGCGCGGCATGTCGATCAAGGTCGACCGGGTCTCGGGCGTGAGCGGCTTCATCCTGCCGGGCGACCGCGTCGACGTCATCGCCGTGGTCGACGAGCGCGGTGCGCGCCGCGACGCGACGGCCAAGACCATTTTGCAAAACATCGAAGTCCTCGCCGCCGGGGAGAAGACCGAGAAGCAGGGGAACGAGCCGATCACGATGCAATCGGTCACCCTGCTGGTCGACATCGAGAGCGCCGAGAAACTGACGCTGGCCCAAAGCCAGGGCAAGGTGCATCTGTCGTTGCGCAATCCCAACGACACCGAGATCGCCAAGGAGTCGGAGGGCGTGACCGCCGGGGATCTGATCCACGGCAAGAAGGAAGAGAAGCCGCAACCGGCGCCGTCGCGCGCTGTGGCCAAGACACCGCCCGCCAAGACCGAGCCGGCGAAACCCATTGTGAGACCCGACACAGTCACTATATTCCGTGGCACGGAAGCCAAGACGGTCAAGCCGGCGATGCAGCCGACGCCGGCGCCGCAGGACACGTCATCCACCAAGCCAACAGGAGAATGACACAACACCCATGACAACCGACCGGGTTCCCCAGCGGGCGAGAACGGGTCGGACGGGCTTCGCCTGTCCGGCCGGGCGCGCCCTGCTCGTCGCATCACTGGTTGTGGCCGCAATGTGTGCCGGAACTCTGTCCGCGCGCGCCCAGGGAGGGGTGGCGGAATTGCGCGTGGTCGAAGGACACTCGAGGGTCCTCCGCCACCGCGAAAAGATCAAGAGCGTCTCGGTCGCCAACACCGAAGTCGCCGACGTTGTGGCGGTGACCCCGGATGAGCTGGTCGTGATTGGCAAAAAGGTCGGCAACACGACGCTGATCGTCTTCGGCGAGACCACACCCTATGTGATGCACAACATCATCGTCGACCGCAACTTTTCCGGCCAGCAGATCCTGCTGGAGGTGCAGATCGGCGAGGTGAACCGCAGCACGCTCAAGGAACTGGGATTCGACTTCACCTGGGTGAACACCGACGACAACTTCATTACCGAAGGGGAAAAGACGGTCGGCAGTTTCGGCGGCCAGACCCAGGTGCCGAAAGTCCCGGTTCTGCCCAATCAGGGGTTGACCGGCTTTTTCCGTTTTGTCGGTGATTACAATCAGATTTCGGCGGCGGTACGCGCGCTGCAACAGCGCGGCGACTACAAACTGCTCGCCTCGCCGCAGTTGCTCTGCTTAAGCGGCAACGAGGCCAGTTTCCTCGCCGGCGGCGAAATTCCGGTCCCGTCCTCGGTCAGCAACGTCGGCGGCGTAACCCAGTTGACGCTGGAGTGGAAGGAATACGGCGTGCGGCTTAACTTCACGCCGACAATCATCGATTCGACGTTGATCAATCTCCGGGTCCGTCCCGAAGTCAGCAGTCTGGACTACAACAACGCCGTGCTGTTGTCGGGATTCTCGATCCCGGCGCTTCTGACCCGGCGCGCCGACGCAACCGTGGAACTCAACAGCGGCGATGGACTCCTGCTCGGCGGCCTGGTGTCGAGCGAGCGCGTAAAGAATGTGCAAAAGATCCCGATTCTCGGGCATCTCCCGATCATCGGGGCGTTGTTCACACGTCATGAGAGCAGCACGGCGGAGAACGAATTGCTGATTCTCGTCTCGCCGCGACTGTATACCGCGGGCGCCGAAACCCTACCCGAGTTGCCGTGGGATGGTGTCAGCGGCGACGAGGGTCCGGTGGTGCCGTCGCCCGAGGAGGCGGTGCCGCCGGAAGGCGGCTCGCAGGGAGAGTAAGTGGAAGGACGGTGGCCGATGAGACGCATGCTTGAGACTTTTCATCAGGACGAACGGGGCGCGGTGGTCGTCTTGGTGGGCGCGCTTATGGGCCTGCTGTTGGTTTTCTGCGTGTATGCGATTGACATTGGCCAGCTGGTATTGGTACGGACGCAACTGCAGAACGCTGCCGACGCCGCAGCGCTGGCGGGTGCCCGCGTGGGCGGGCTGACGGGCGGCGACACCGCCGCGGCGCAGCTCGAGGCCATGATGGCTTCCGGTACCAACCGCGCCCTCGTCGATGTCGGTGATGGCAGGAGCAACGTCATGGGGAATGTCGTCATCAACGACGGCGATGTCACCTTCCCGCAGGCCCGACGCATCCATGTCGTCACCCATCGCACCGAAGAAACGGATGATTCCTTTGTCAGTTACTTCATACGCATCTTCGACAAGGACAGGGCAGGCGAGATGACCGCGCGCGCCGCGGCCGAATTCTTCTGGGTCTGCGGGGGCAAGTGCCTCGAGCCATGGGCGCCGCCCGACCGCTGGTTTGACGCCGACGGCAATGGCGAGTACAACCCTGACAGCATCAGGAATCCCAACGAATATTATGACCCCATCGCCACGGGGTACACCGACGCCGACCTGGGCCAGCCGATTACGATCATCCTCGGCAACGGCAATCAGGATGGCTTCGGCCAATTCTGGTATTACTCTGTCGACTTCCCGCCGCGCAACGACGGTGACCCGGTTTCAGGGGCTGACCGGTACCGCGACTGGATGTGTCAGGGGTGCCTGGACTCCTCCTTTACTGTTGATCCGGGCGATGAGTTGGTCGTTGAACCCGGAAAGCAAGTGGGGCCGAACTCCGCTGGACTGAACTGCATTGTCGGGAGCGATCCGACCGCAGAATGGGACGAGGCCACTGGTACGGTCGTGAACTCCGCCTTCAGTGTGAGCCCGCGCATCGTCAAATGCGCGCTCTTCGATCCGCACATTGGACTTGCCGATGACGGCTCCGGACGCAAGTATGTCAGAGTGGTCAAGATCATGGTGCTGTTTGTCGAGAGCACTTCAAACAATAATCAGCAGATCACCGGCCGCTTTATGCGGCTGAGCGAGCCGGGCGGCACCGTGTGTGCCAATCAGAACGATCCGACCTTTCTGTATAAGACAACACTGGTCGAGTAGGCGGAGGGGCCATTCGTTTGCAAAGGGCGGGCGCCTTCAGCACAGAAAACGGAGATTATGGGACCTAACGTTACGGCCATCATTGTGGATTCCGATGGCGGATTCCGCAAGGCGGTGCGCCAGCAACTGAAGGGATTCCCCGGCGTCGAGCTGGTGGGCGAGGCGGAAAACTTCGCGGCGGCGCAGGAGTTGCTCCTGCGCACGCGTCCGCACCTGGTCTTTCTCGAGTTGCCCACACGCCCGGATGAGGCGTTGGCGGCGGCCGACCGCTGGCGCAAGGAGCATCCCCAACTGCGCATCTTCGCCACCTCGGCGTCGAAGACGCCGGATCTCATCTTAACGGCCTTCCGCTCCGGGGTGAGCGAGTATCTGTCGAAGCCGCTGGAAGTGAAGGAACTGCACAGCGCGCTGGACCGGGTGGTCCGTCTGATCGAGGCCGAGACCGCCCACGCCCGCTCGGCCGGCAATGTGATCGCCGTCTTCAGCAAGAAAGGCGGACTGGGAGTCACCACCATCGCTGTCAATCTGGCGGTGGCACTGGCCGCCGCCGGACGCGAGACGGTCATCGCCGATCTGGCCTTCGACATCGGCGACGTGGCCAGCCAGCTGGACCTCGAACCGGATTTCAGAATGACCGACATCCTCGATCCGCGCGGCGAGGTCGATCCCGCCCGCCTGCAGGGGTCGCTGATCCGGCACAAGTCGGGCCTTCTCTACCTGGGCGAAAAGGAAGTCACCAGTACGTCCGAGGGGATCACCGCCAAGCAGTTGAGCCAGATGCTCTCCCACCTGCGGGATTCCTACAACGACGTGGTGCTCGATTTGCCGCATACCTTCGACGCCTACACCTACGAGGCGTTGCAGATCGCCGACCGCATCCTGCTGGTGGCCACCTGTGAACTGTCGACGATCCGGGCCACGCGCTACGCGCTGCAGGTGTTCCGGTCGCTGGGCTTTGACGACAACAAGGTGAAGGTGATCCTCAACCGCGTTTCGCGCAAAGACGCCATCTCCGAGGAGCAGTTCTGCGAGACCGCGGGCTGCCGGGTGGCATACCGGATTCCCAGCGACTACCGCACGGTGATCGAGGCGATCAACGCCGGTGAGCCGCTGGTGATCAGCAACCAGAAGTCGAACGTCGCACGCAGTCTGAGCGAAATGGCGCGCATGTCCATGTCGCCGAACGGATCGGCGCCGGCGAATTAAGCGACGTCCGGCAGGAGCGAATCATGGCATTTCGTCCACGATCAGGATTCGGTCGTCCGCCCGCGTCCGAAAAGCGCGAGCCCGCCAAACCGGCGTCCCAGACCGCCCCGGCTGCTCCGGTGTCGGCCGAAAAACGCGACGCCTTCGGCGAGCTGAAATCCCACATCCATCAGACCCTGATCAACCGACTCGACCTCTCCGTCCTGATCACCGTCGACCGCACCGTCCTGCAGTCGCAGATCGGCCGTGTCACCGAGTCGCTGCTCCTCGAAGAAGGGCTCAACCTGACCCCCGAGGTCAAGGAGCGGCTGATCACCGAAATCCGCGACGAGCTGCTCGGCCTGGGGCCGCTGGAGCAGTACATGAACCGCCCGGAGGTCTCCGATATCCTCGTCAACGGCTACAACCAGGTCTACATCGAAGAGGGCGGCAAGCTGCAGTTGACCGAGACGCGCTTCAAGGACAACGACCACTTGATGAAGATTATCGACCGGATCGTGACCCGCGTCGGACGCCGTCTCGACGAGGCCTCGCCGATGGTCGATGCGCGGCTGCCCGATGGCTCGCGCGTCAACGCGATCATACCGCCGTTGGCGCTGGACGGGCCGATGTTGTCCATCCGCCGATTTCGCACCAACGTGCTCAGCATCGAGGATCTGCTGGAGCGCGGCTCGATCACGCCGCCGCTCTTCGAATTCTTGAAGGGCGCGATCAAGTCACGGCTGAACATCGTGATCTCCGGCGGCACCGGCTCGGGGAAGACCACGCTTTTGAACATCCTCTCGGCCTACATCCCCGACGACGAACGCATCGTGACGATTGAGGATTCGGCCGAGTTGCAGTTGCAGCAGCCGCATGTGATCCGCCTGGAAACGCGCCCGCCGAACATCGAGGGGCGCGGCACGGTGACCCAGCGCGATCTGTTGCGCAACGCGCTGCGCATGCGTCCCGACCGCATCCTCATCGGCGAGGTGCGCGGCGCCGAGATCTACGACATGCTGCAGGCGATGAACACCGGCCACGACGGCTCGCTCACCACCATCCACGCCAACAGCACGCGCGATTGCCTGCTGCGTCTGGAGACGCTGATGCTGCTCTCCGGGATCGACATTCCCGGACGCGCCATCCGCGAACTGATCGCCAGCAGCATCAACCTGCTGGTGCAGGTGACGCGCTACAGCGACGGCTCGCGGCGGGTCTCATCGATCTCCGAGATCGTCGGCATGGAGCAGAGCACGATCACGCTGCAGGAGATCTTCCGCTTCGAGCGCCAGGGATTGGGCGAAGGCGGACGGGTGCTCGGCGTGTTCCGTCCCACCGGGATCCGTCCCAAGGCGGTCAACCACCTGGCGGCGGCCGGCATCCAGTTGCCCACCGAACTGTTTGATCCGGAAGGGACGCCGTTGTGAACCTGCAGTACCTCGCCATCATCGTCTTTGCCGGCTTCTTCCTGCTGTCGCTGGTGATCTTCCTGGTCGCCTACGACCGTCTGGGCAAGCGCAACCGCAAACTGCGCGACCGCATGCGCCGCATCGTCGAGGGGCAATCGCAGGCGCCGGAAAAAGACTTCCTCATCCTGCGCGACCAGTCGTACAGCACCATCCCCTTCCTCGACCGCCTGCTCGGGCGGATGACCTCGGCGCGGTATCTGCAGGATGTCATCAACCAGGCCGGGCTGCCGATGCGCGCCGGCGCGTTGGTGCTGGCGGCGCTCTCGCTGGGCAGCGTCATCGGGCTGGTCATCACGCTGCTTATGCAATCACGGCTTCTGGGATTTCTCGCCTTCATCGTCATCTTGCCGATTCCGTTTTTCTGGGTGTTCTGGCGGCGCGCCAAGCGCATTGACCGTTTCGAGGAACTGCTTCCCGAAGCGATTGATTTGACCGTCAACGCACTCCGGTCGGGGTTCTCGCTGGAGGCGGCGATGAGTCTGGCGGCGCAGGAGATGCCCGATCCGGTCGGCACCGAGTTCGCGATCACGTATGAAGAGCAGAACCTCGGCGTCGAATTCGTGCAGGCTCTGGAAAGCATGGTGCGGCGCATGCCCAGTGACGATCTGCGGATCATGACCACCGCGATTTCGATCCAGCGCCGGACCGGCGGCAACCTCGCCGAAATCCTCGCGATGCTGGCGCGGATGATCCGCGAGCGCTTCCTGCTGCGGCGGGAAATCCGCATTCATACCGCGCAGGGACGGCTCTCCGGGCTGATTCTGGTTATTCTGCCGCTGGTCATGGCGATCCTCGTGCAATTCCTGAATCCCGAGTACCTGAAGGTGCTTTATGACGATCCTGCCGGCATGTATCTGATCGTCGGGGCCCTCGTCCTGCAGATCATCGGCATCATGGCTATCCGCCGGATCGTTCGACTGCGCTATTAGAGGACACCCGTGAACTTCTCCCTGCTGACCGTCGCAATCTTCCTCGGCTTTTTCGGGCTGCTGATCACGATTCTGCTGTTCGTGTTCCGCTCGCGTGATCCGCTGGAGCGGCGGTTGCGCGATGTGCGCGAGGGTGGCGCGCCGCTGGAGGGTGGTCGGTCGGGCGAGGGGCCCTCGCTTTTAGTCAGCGTCGATCCGAGTTCCTACACCTCGCTGCGGGCCGATCTGACCCGCGCCGGCTTCCGCGGACGGCATGCGGTGACCTGGTACTGGATCCTGCGGGTCTTCTGGGGCGCGGTCCTCGGGCTTCTCGGCTACTGGGTCCAGGACCAGTATATCGCCAAGGGACCGCTGAAGGTGCTCCTGCCGCTGGGCGCGGCGGTATTCGGCTATGCGCTGCCCTATCTGATCGTGAGCAGCCGGACGCGGACCCGGCGCGAGAACATCCAGCGCGCCATTCCCAACGTGCTCGATCTGATCATCGTCTGCGTCGAGGCGGGGCTGAGTCTCAACGCCGCCATCCAGCGCATCGCGCGCGAGATGCGGCACACCTACCCGGAACTGGCCACTGAACTGAGCATCCTCAATCAGGAATTCTTCCTCGGTGTCGGACGGGCCGATGCCTTCCGCAATCTGGCGCTGCGCACCGGCGTCGATGAACTGCGCTCGCTGGCGACCGTGCTCATGCAATCGGACAAACTGGGAACCAGCATTGCCGATGTCCTGCGCGTGCAGGCGGAAATCCTGCGCACCAAACGGCGTCAGCGCGCCATGGAGGATGCGCAGAAGCTGCCAATTAAGTTGCTGTTTCCGCTCATCCTGTTCATATTCCCGGAGTTGTTGGTGGTGCTCCTGGGGCCGGCGGCCCTGCGGTTGTATCGGTCGCTGACGGAAATGTCGCGGTAGGTTCCTTCGGAAAGGGGAAGCGCATGGACACACTCAACATCGTACTGATTGTCCTGGCCATTATCCTCGGTGTCGCGTGGTACACACGCCGCCGCAATCGCATCCGTCGCGAAAAGATGGGCCGGCGTTAGCCGTCGGGCCAAACTCCCCGCCTGTGTCCCGGCCGTCGATCCCGACGCCGGGGCGGTTATCCGCTTGTCTGTGAATCGGCCGTGCTCACTCCGGCGAAGGCCCGCCGGTCTCCTCAAACTCGATCAGATCCCCCACTTCGGCGCCGGTCGCCCGCAGCCGTCCCGGAGATAGCTCCAGCACCCCGGCGGCGCGGAAGACCAGTTTCGAGATGCGCCACGGCTTCAGGCCGTGTTGCGTGGCAAGAACGCGCCCATCGGCGCCGAGAAAGGCCACGTCGATCGGAAATCTCATGCCAATGGTATGGACCCCCTCGCAGGGAGTGAGGTAGATCGCCTCATCCGGCGCGACAGAGGCCCGCCCCAGCCAACCGCGACGACGTTGTTGCGATGTCCCGGCCCAGGTCACGTTTGCGGCGAGGATGGTGTCGCTTTTCGTTCGATTGATCGCGCGCAACATGACAGCGGGATGGTAACGAATTCGCGATCGGTGCGCTATGGGTGGCGACGCAAAGAGATCGGTGGCAGCAGGTCCGGGGGTGACTCACGGTCCCACATGCTGTCCGGAAGGCGGACGCGTGTAATCCAGCTCCGAGCCCCACATGCTGTGCGGAATCAAGTAGACAGCCAAAAGCAGCAATGCGGCCACCAACACTTCAGGATATCGGGCCTTTGGTCGTCGCACACGATAGGCGGCGAAGGCCCAACCGAGAAAGGCCACCAGGGTCTTGTTGTCGGTCATGTCCTGGCCGAAAGGCCAGCCAGTCCAGTAGCTGCCAAAGGCGTGCTTTTGCACCATCGGACCGAGGATGAGCCCGCCGACCAGCAGGAATCCAAGCGTCCACCAGGTCAGACCTGCCACCCGTGGTCCCCGGGTCACCGCCTCCAGCCCGGCACGCGTGGACAACAGCATCGCCATGAACATGAAGATGACATGCGGGATCAGGACGATGAGGGGAACACTCCCCTTGAAACGGATGATCACCGGCTGGGCGGTCAACGGCACCGGCGCTCCGTCTCCAGTGATGACGCTGACCTGGTAGGCGATTTTTCCGGCCGGGGGTTGATGGGGCAGGGTCCCCTGCAGGACCTCGCCGTCACGAACCATTGCCACCGTCGTCCATTCGTCGTGGCTCTTGAACCGCCGGAAGGTGATCTCGCCGCGAAGCGTGGTATCGGGCGCGGTGATCACGATCCGGGCATCACCCGAAACACCATGGCTGCGCGGCAGAGCGAATTCGAGCCGATGGCCGTCGACCGAGACAGCGCCGGAGACGGGGTAGGTAGGCCCGGTGCGCCGTTGGTAGGTCGCGGAAACCAGCGTGACGGCCAACGCCAGAATCCACAGCAGGACGGACTTTGATCGGGACTGCATAAGCGCTGCCGGCGCCCCAGGCGCCGTGCGTGTAATAAACACAGGTGCCCCAATCGCCGCGGTCAACTTGGCTCCCGATCCGGTCCATTCCTGACACTTTCTGGCCGCCCGGACGCGGCCGTCAGTAGGCCCTTAACCGGGGCCGAGCCCCGCTCCGTTGCTGGGCGCGGCTCTTGTTGATGGCCTGCGTGGTCGGAGGTAACGAAACTGAATCGATTGGACCAGGTTGACCGAAGGGCAAACGGACGGCGCTCAGATGTGAGGGCGCCGAGCCGCATTGTTGGCTCCTCCCGAGTCGCCAGACCCCCTCAGATCCAGTTCGCCTTCAGCCAGGCGACCGCCGGCTTCAGGTCGACGGAATTGGCGAAGTCGATCATCTCTTGGATCTTGCCGACGCCATCCATCGGAATCTTCATATCAGGCGGGAACGCCGGTCCGACACGGCAGTAGCGATCGCCGAGCAACTGGCGGCATTGGTAGTCGGCGATTCCGGCGACGCCGTCGAGCATGAGACTGACCAGCGGTTTGGCCCACTGCGCATACCCCCAATTGAGCGTCTGCCCGCGCACATACTCCAGCGGCGTGCCCGTTCCCAACGAGAACAACACGACATCGCCGAAGGCGGGACGGTTCGGCAACCGGACATCCTGCGACTGCGCCAGCGCGCACATGCTCGGATTGGTCGCATAGACTCCGCCGTCGATGTATCCCTCGAAGGAGGGGAAATAGGTCGGAGCCGCGGCGGTGTAGACCCCCACCTTCCAGGCCAATTGATCGCCGTCGCCGGGATCCGACGGGCTCCTAAAATTGTGGAACAGCTTTGGCTTCCAGCGCCGCCGTGATGGATTGGGGTCCTCGTTGTCCAGATCGAAGGCGGTGATCAGGACCTTGGTTTTCAAGTCCTTGAGTCTGGTCTCGCCCAGGATCGCCTTCAGTTCGCTTTTCAGCCCAGTCAGACCATAGTCGGCACCGATGACTTTGCCCAGGTCGAAGACATCATCCAGCCAGCTGTCGTCGAACACCTTCGTGCCTTTCTTCTCATACAGCGCGCGGATGACCTCGATGTCCAGTCCCTTGGCGATGCCCAGCGCCAGAAGGCCGCCGGTCGATGTCCCCGCCAGCAGATCGGTCTGGTTCAGCCACCCGCTCAGGCCGGGTGCTTGCGACAGCCGTTGAATGAGGATGGCGGTGATCAACCCGCGAATCCCCCCACCGTCCATGGACAGAATGCGATATGTGCTCATCGCTCCCTCCGGTCGAATCGCGTCCTCGGATTCCATTTCGCACGTCCGCAAATCAGGAGCGAAAGTATGGTGTATGGTGATTGTGTGCAATCACGCAAGCGCCCGCCATCAGCTGACGGCGGGCGCACGACGAGGCGTGGCAACACGCAGTTGTCAGGTTGTCAGCGAGTCGACCCAGTCGCGCTGCGACTGGCTGCGGTCGCGCTCACGCTCCTCCAACGCGGCAAATTGCTGGAGCAGACGCTCCTGGCTGGCCGGATCGAGGGCGCGCTCGGCCAGCGGGAAGAGGATCATGTTCTCCTTTTGAATGTGGGCGCGCAAAAGCGCGACATAGGCCAGGGCCTCACGGATCAGCTGCCGACGCGCGGCCATGTCGCCGCCGGCAGCGGGCGTCAGCGCCGCTTCCATGGCCCGGATATGACCACGTCCCAAGTCGTGCTCGTAGAGCATGACCGCGACCGGGCCGGCTTCCCGCGACATGCCGGCCGCGCAGAGGGCAGGGAAGAGGACCTGCTCCTCCTTCTGATGGTGGAGCCCGTCGGCAAAATGGCGGACGAAGCCGATCGCGGCGGTGAAGTAGTCGGTGTCGATCGGGGCGCCTTCGGCCACGGCGCGCACCCGGGCTTCCAGCATGTCGAGGACGCGTTCGATGGTTTCATGCTCCCGCACCAGAGAATCGCACGATCCGGTCATTGCAGGCCTCCTGGAGAGGACCGTCGGCGGTCCGGTTTTTGACAGAATCGGGGAGGGGGCGCTCAAGCGTGGGCGTCGCGCCGCCGATTTCTGTCACGGGGAGCAATAAATCATATTGACATGAAGAATTCAAGAATTATCATGGCGCCATGATCTCGCACACCGCCGAATATGCCATCCGCGCGATGGCCGCCCTCAGCCGATTGTCCGACGGCGGCTTGGTCGGCGCCGGGGCCCTCTCCCGCTCCAGCGGCGTCCCCGCCAACTACCTTTCCAAGATCATGCACACCCTCGGACGCGCCGGCCTGGTCGACTCGGTCCGCGGCCCCGGCGGCGGCTTCCGTTTGGCCCGCCCCGCCCGCCGTCTGACCGCCTACGAAATCGTGACGCTCTTCGACGACCTCGACGGCCGGCGGCGTTGTTTCCTCGGCAACAAGACTTGCAGCGACCATCATGCCTGCGCCGCCCACGCGATGTGGTCGGGGGTGTGGGACAAGTACGAAACCTTCCTGCGGCAAATGACGCTGGAGAAACTGGAGCCGCCGCTCAAACCCCCGTTCCGCGCCCGACCGGGCACGGCCAACCGACGCGCGCCCGCATGAATTACCCGATCACCATACCCGACCGCGAGTACTGGAAGCGGCAGATCAAGTGCCAGTACGCCTGTCCGGTGCACACCGACGCGCGCGGGTATGTGCGGGCCATTGCCGACGGGGATGACCGGACCGCCTATCTGATCGCGCGCGGGCCGAATCCGCTGGCGTCGATCTGCGGACGGGTCTGCGGCGCCCCGTGCGAACAGGCCTGCCGTCGCGGCGACTTCGATGACCCGATCGCCATTCGCGCCCTCAAGCGCTATGTCTGTTCGCAGTTCGGCCCGGAAGGGGAGAACGCCCCGGCGCAGTTGGTCGACTTCCTGCGCCGTGCCGCCCTTGGCGCCGACCGCGCCTGCGAGGATCACGATGAGCTCCTGCCGCTTCTGCAGGCGCTCACCGATCAATCGGTGCCGCGGGCGCGGGGGGAAAGCGTGGGGATCATCGGCAGCGGGCCGGCCGGGCTGGCCTGTGCGCACGATCTGGCGCTGCTGGGCTTTGATGTCACCATCTATGAAATGGAGCCGGTATTGGCCGGGATGCTCGCCACCGGCGTGCCGGAGTACCGTCTGCCGCGCGATCTGATCCGCGCCGAGGTCGATGTGATCATCGCCATGGGGGTCAAGGCGCGCACATCCTGCCAGGTCGGCAGGGATGTGTCGTTCGCCGAGCTGCGGCAGCAGCATGATGCGGTGGTCGTCGCGGTGGGCGCCAAGCGCTCGCGGCGCCTGCCATTGCCCGGCTCCGAGGCCCCCGAAGTTCTGGGCGGCGTCGAGTTCCTGCGCGCGGTCTCGCTCGGCGAGCCGGTGTCGCTCGGACACCGGGTGGTGGTCATCGGCGGCGGCAATGTCGCCTACGATGTCGGGCGCACGGTCTTGCGCCAGATTTCGCTGGATGCGGCGCGCACCGCATTGCGCGCCGCCGGTGTGGCCGAGGTGCATCTTTGCTCGCTGGAGTCGCTGGAGGAGATGCCCGCCGATGACATTGAAATTATCGAGGGTGCCGAGGAGGGCATTCTGCGCCACAACAGTCTGGGACCGAAGGCGATCCTGACCGATGCCGACGGGCATGTCCGCGGGGTTGAGTTCCAGAAATGTCTGCGAGTCTTCGACGAAAACCGCCGCTTCGCGCCGCTGTTTGATCCCAATGACACCACGGTCATTCCCTGCGATCATGTGCTGGTCGCCATCGGGCAGTCGGTTGATCTGTCATTCGTATCCGGCGCCGAAGGGGTGGCGCTCAATGAACGCGGACTGATTACCTGCGATCCGGTCAGCGGCCGCACGGAGTGGCCCGATCTGTACGTGGCCGGCGATCTGGCGTACGGGCCCAAGTTGCTCATCCATGCGGTCGCCTCCGGCAAAGCGGTGGCGCGGGCGATCTACGAGCAGGTCACCGGGCACCCGCTGCGGCACGACCAGGTTGAGCTGCACTTTCCGATCGCCGACTACGGACGCGAGAAGAATTACGAAAAGACGCCGCGTCTGCATCTGCCGACCGCGCCGGTCACCGAGCGTGTGCACTCCAACAGCGTCGAGGTCGAGCGTCCGTTCGACGCCTGCGCCGCGCGGCGCGAGGCGGGGCGTTGCTTCGATTGCGGGGTCAACACCATCTTCGACGGCGAAAAGTGCATCCTCTGCGGCGGTTGCGCCGACGTCTGCCCCTCGCTGTGCCTGCGATTGGTGTCGCTGGAGCGGCTGGTTGCCGATGGCGCGGCGTCGGAGGTCATCGATCGCCAGCTCGATGGCTTCCCCGCGGCGGAGGCCACCGCGATCGTCAAGGATGAGACCATCTGCATCCGTTGCGGTCTGTGTGCCGAGCGTTGTCCCACCGGCGCGATCACCATGGAACGTTTTCTCTTCAAGGAGTTGCCGGTATGCCGGGTCGCTTAGATCCCAAGCCGATCCCGCGACGGGATTTTCTCGGACTGGCGGGGTTGTGGAGCGCGGCGATTGCCATCGTGGGGTCGGTGGCGGGAATGGCGCAACTTCCCAAGCCGCGTGTGTTGCCGGAAGCCGCGGGCACCGTCAAGGTGGGGCCGGCCACGGCCTATCCCGCGGGGACGGTCAAGGTGTTCACCGATCATCGCATCCGGGTGATTGCGACCGACCAGGGCGTGGCGGCGATGTCTTTAATCTGCACCCATCTGGGATGCGTGGTGGCCGAAGGCCCCGATGGTTTCCACTGCCCGTGCCACGGTTCCCGGTTCGATGCCCAGGGGCGGGTCTTGGGCGGACCGGCGCCGCGGGCGTTGCACTGGTTGCCGATCTCGCGCGCCGCCGATGGTTCCCTGCTGGTCGACACCAAGGGCGATGTCCCGCCCGGGACATTCTACGAGGTCTGAGATGACAACAAAAACCTCCGGACTGGGGCTCTTCTGGCAGAATGTCGTCTCGCTGCCGTCGTCGCTGCGGGAGTCGTTCGCGCGCCGCTCGGCGCCGACCTCCGACCGCGCGCGTTCGCAATCGATCTTCGCCAACATCTTTCTGCACATCCACTCCACGCGGGTCCATCCGCACGCGCTGCGGCTCTCCTACACCTGGGGACTGGGGGTCGCATCGGCGGCGCTCTTCTTCATTCTCACCGTGACCGGCGTGCTGCTGATGATCTACTACAAACCGTCCACCGAACTGGCCTACCAGTCGATCAAGGACCTTCACTATGTGGTCCCCACCGGCCGGTTCATCCGCAACATCCATCGCTGGGCGGCGCAACTGATGGTCATCACCGTGCTCTTGCACATGGCCCGGGTGTTCTACACCGGCTCCTACAAAAAGCCGCGCGAGTTCAACTGGGTGATCGGGCTGGGGCTGTTTGTGCTGACGCTGGCGCTGTCGTTTACCGGCTATCTGCTGCCGTGGGACCAATTGGCCTACTGGGCGATCACGATCGGCGCCAACATTGCCGCCTCGCCGACCGAACTGACCGACGCGATCGGGATCACGCACTGGTTCAACATCGGCGCCTTCCAGAAGGAGTTGCTGCTGGGCGCCAGCGAAGTGGGCGAGGACGCGTTGATCCGCTTCTATGTGCTCCATGTCATGATCCTGCCCATCCTGCTGGCGATCGGGATGTCGGCGCACATCTGGCGGGTGCGCAAGGATGGCGGGCTGTCCCGTCCGGGACGCCACACCACCGCCGCGGGCAAGGGGGTGGGAGCATCGCAGCCGGTTCCGCAGACGCCGTCCTCGTCGCCGACCAAGACCTACGGCCTCATGTGCGTGGTGAAGGGCAAGACGCCAGCCACCGACCAGAACCTCGACGAAACGGTTCCATCGTGGCCCTACCTTCTGCGCGCCGAACTGCTCGTTCTCATGGTCTTCACATTCTTCTCATTGGTGCTGGCCTACTTCTTCGATGCGCCATTGAAGGAACTGGCCAATCCGTCGGTGCCGGAAAATCCGGCGAAGGCCCCGTGGTACTTCCTCGGTCTGCAGGAGATGGTGTCGTATTCCGCCTTCATCGGCGGCGTCGTGGTGCCGGCCGTGGCGATGATCGGGCTGGCTTTGATTCCGTATCTGGATCGCGAGCGCGAACAGGTCGGTGTCTGGTTCTCGGGGGCCGTCGGACGGGTGGTGGCCTGGCGGTCGCTCGTGTTCGGCGCCATCGCCGCGGTGGCGATGGTGGCCATCCCGGTTAATTTCGGCTGGTTGCGCAACTGGTTCCCCGGCATCCCGCAATTGTGGATCATTCTCATCAATCCCGGCACGATCCTGACCGCGCTGTATGTGCTCTGGTCGGTCTATGAACTGAAGCGTTCCGGATCCACCCGGATGGCGGCGATCGCGCTGTTCACCTGTTTTCTGGTCGGATTTGCGATCCTGACCACGGTCGGCACGGTGTTCCGCGGACCCAACTGGGACTTCTACTGGTGGCCGTCGCAGTGGCCCACGCATTAGGAGACAACGATGTCAGCGCCGGATATCAAATCGATCGATTATCGTGTCAAGGTCTGGCTCCTGGTGGCCGGGATGCTGACAATCCTGGCGCTGCTGGCCGCCGCGGTGCGGGAGAACTTCCTCACCGAATGGCGTCTGCATCAGCGCGCCTACCGTGACATTCTTGAAACCAAGGCCACCGACCGGCAGGGGCAGGACATTCGCGACCGGTTCGAAGTGCGGCTGCGTCAGGCGGTGGTCCCCGACCTGGGCGCGATCGACCGTTGTCTCTCCTGTCACACCGGTATCGACGATCCGCGCATGACCGATGTGCCGCAACCCTACAAGGTCCATCCGGGTGATATCCTCGATATTCATCCGCCGGAGCGATTCGGCTGCACCATCTGCCATCGGGGGCAGGGCGCGGCGGTGACCTTTGCCGAAGCCAAGGCCGAGGACTATTTCTGGGATTACCCGCTTCTGCCGCGTGAGTTGACCGAGGCCTCCTGCGGACTGTGTCACACTCCCGCCGAGCTGGAGGGCCGCGGCGGGAGCCGTCTGGCCGAAGGCGCGCGTCTCTTCGAGGCGAAGGGTTGCCGCGGCTGTCATCAACTGGGCGGACGCGGCGGATCGATCGGTCCGGTCCTGGACAACGAGGGGCTCAAGATTAAGCACCAGCTCCCGATGGCCGGCGTCGATGGACCGCACACGGTGCCGCAGTGGCTGATCGAACATTTCCGCGATCCGCAGAAGATCGTCGCGGGCAGCAAGATGAAGACACCCGGCTTGAATCACGACGAAATCCTGGCCCTGACCACCTTCATGCTGGCGCAGCAGCCGCGCGACCTGCCGCGGTCGTACCTGTCGCCGGCCTTTCACGCCGCGCTGTCCCTGAAGAACCGTCCCAGCGACTGGACCGGCGTGCAATTGTACGCGCAGTTCTGCGCGACCTGCCACGGTTCGGGGGCCATTGGCCGTTACGACAAGTTCTACAAGAAATTCATGCCCGCCATCCGGTCGGCGTCGTTCCTGACGGTGGCCGATTCATCCTATCTGGCCAACACCATCCGCGATGGCCGCCCCGGCACACTGATGCCGGGCTGGTCGACGGAGAAGGGCGGGCTTGACGACAGCGAAATCGCGCGGATCATCGCCTATCTCCGCGCCGGATCCGCCGAGACCGAGGCGGTGTCGTTGTCGATTCCGCCGGTGCGTCTGGATGGCGGACGCGCCGAACACGGGCGCGCCCTTTATACGCGGCTTTGTGTCGGATGCCACGCGCCCGGCGGTATCGGCGATTTGGCGCCGGCGCTGGCCAATCCGACGTTCCAGAAATACGCCTCAAATGAAATGCTCTATCAGACGATCGCCTATGGGCGCCGCAACACCGCGATGCCCGCGTTCCGGGCGCCCGCGGCCGGCGGGCTTGATGATGCGGCGGTAATCGACCTCATCGCCTATCTGCGCACTTTGGGGGCGCGCACAACCGCGCCGGCTTCGCCCTCCACCGCCCAGGTCACCACGGGGATGCTGCCATGAACGACAAAGACGAAAAGCACGAAGGTCTGCTTGCGCCGGTGAACCGCCGCAAGTTCATCCTCGGCGCCGGAACCGGCCTGGCCGCCTTCTGGGCCGGCAGCGCCTTCGGGCAACTGGAGGAGTTCGACATCATCGATGTCGATCCCCTGCGCACCTATCCTTATCGTGGTTGGGAGGATCTCTACCGCCGCCAGTACACCTGGGACAGGGTGGTGCGTTCGACCCACTCCGCCAACTGCACTGGCTCGTGCTCGTGGAAGGTGTATGTCAAGGACGGCGTCATGCTGCGCGAGGAGCAGGCCGGCGATTACCCGCGCATCAGCGAAGATCTGCCCGATTACAACCCGCGCGGCTGCCAGAAGGGCGCCTGCTTTGTCGAGTACGTCTACGGCGCCCAGCGCCTGAAATATCCCCTGATTCGCGCCGGCGAGCGCGGCGAGGGGAAGTGGAAGCGCGCCTCCTGGGATGAGGCGCTGACCGTGATCGCCGACAAGCTGCTCGACAATGTCTTCCAGCACGGTCCCGACACCAACACCTTCTTCACCGTCATACCGGCGATGTCGCCGGTGTCGTTCTGCGGCGGGACACGCCTCGCCCACTTTCTCGGCGGCGTGGTGTGCTCCTTCTATGACTGGTATTGCGATCTGCCGCCGGGGGAGCCGATCACCTGGGGCGTGCAGACCGAGTCATGCGAGTGCGCTGATTGGTTCAACGCCAAGTACATTGTGCTCTGGGGCGCCAACATCAACGCCACGCGCATCCCCGATGCGCACTTTGCCTGGGAGGCGCGCTACAACGGCGCCAAGGTGGTCTGCATCTCTCCCGATTACAATTGCTCGGCGATACACTCCGATCTGTTCCTGCCGATCGCGCCGGGCAGCGACGCGGTCTTGGCGCTGGCGGCGGCGCGCTACATTCTTGAGAGCAACCTGCACGATGTCCCCTATATCAAAGAGCAGACCGACCTGCCCTTCCTGGTGCGCCGCGACAACGGACGTTTCCTGCGCGCGGCCGATCTGTCCGCCGACGGCAAGCCAAACCAGTTCTTTGTCTGGGATCAGGCCTCAGGCGCGCCGAGGCCCGTGCCCGGTTGCGAGGGCTCGGAGCAGAAGACGCTCAAGCTGGAGGGCCTCGATCCGGCGCTGGAAGGGGAGTGGACGGTGCGTGGCGCCGACGGCGCCTCCATGGAAGTCACCACCGTGCTCGGACTTCTGCGCGCGACGCTGGCCGATCCGCAGTACTCGCTGGAGCGCGCCGCCGAACGCTGTCATCTGCCGGTGGATGACATCCGCCGCTTTGCCGACGACCTCGGTCGCACCAAGCCGGCGATGATCATCCATGGCGCCGGCACCAATCACTGGTACCACAACGATCTGCTCAACCGCGCGATGATCCTGCTGGTGGCGTTGACCGGAAACGTGGGCAAAAACGGCGGCGGCTTCAATCACTACGTCGGACAGGAACGCATCTGGCCCGAACACGGCTTCAAGATGCTGGCCTTCCCCAAAGGCGCCAAGAAACAGCGGTTCCAGAACACGACGATGTGGACTTACTGCCACTCGAAGATGTCCGACCCGCATAAAATCGACGGCAAGCCGATCGAGCATTACATCCTGGAGTCGGTGCGCAAGGGTTGGATGCCGCTGTGGCCCAAGAATGACTGGGAGAAACTGGACGCCACGCAAATGCACGACCTGCCGCGCAAGCCACGCTCGCTCATCGTCTGGCGCGCCAACTATCTCAATCAGGCCAAGGGGAACGAGGCCATCCTCCGCTCGCTGTGGAAGGACCTCGACTTGATCGTCGATGTCAACTACCGCATGGACACCACCGCCCTCTACAGCGATGTGGTCCTCCCGGCGGCATCGTATTACGAGAAAACCGACCTGAACTCGACCGACTGCCACTCATACTTGCACCCGTTTTCGAAGGTTCTCGATCCACTCTACGAATCGAAGACCGACTGGGACATCTTCCAGGCCCTGGCCGCCAAGATCGAGGAACGCGCCAAGGCGCGCGGCCAGACGCACTTTCGCGATGAGGGTCTCGACTGGGATCGTGATTTCGGCCGTTTCCTGGCCGACTGGAACGATGACGGCAAACTCGCCGGCGACGAGGACGCCTGCAATTTCATCCTCGCCAACTCGGAAGAGACCAAAGGGATGTCATACAAGTCGCTGCAGGATGGTCCGGCGCGCTTTACCGGCATCGACGCGGAAGTCTGGAATTCGGATATCGAGCCGGGACGCGCCTACACCCCGTTTACGCATCAGATCGAAAAGAAACGTCCCTGGCGCACTCTGACCGGCCGCCAGCAGTTCTACGTCGACCACGAGTGGTATCTGGCGCTGGGCGAGCAGTTGCCGACGCACAAGGAACCGCAGGACGATCCGGAACACCCGCTCTACTGGAACACGCCGCATGGACGCTGGTCGATTCACTCAACCTGGCGCGACAACCGCTACCTTTTGCGCCTGCAGCGCGGCGTGCCGATTGTCTACATCCACCCCGACGATGCCGCCCAGCGCAACATTGCCGACAACGACTGGGTGAAGATCTTCAACCAGGAGGGATTCGCGGTGGTGCGCGCCAAGATCCTTCCCGGCGAGAAGGCGGGGCGCCTGACCATGTACCACGGTTGGGAGAAGTACCTCGGCTTCCAACAGGGCGGATGGCAGTCGCTGACCTACATCAAGATCAAGCCGACCCAGTTGATCGGCGGTTACGGCCACCTGAACTTCAGACTCAATTACTGGGGGCCGACAGGAAACAACCGCGACATCAAAGTCGACATCGCCAGGTACACCGGTCCGGTGGCGGACTACAGCGGCGCGGCCTCATAACGCCGGGGAGAGACGATCATGTCCCAGCATCAATACGCGATGGTGATGGATCTCAACAAGTGCATCGGCTGCCACACCTGCACGTTGGCCTGCAAGAAACAGTGGACCGACGGCGACGGGATGGACTACATGTACTGGAACAACGTCGAGACCCATCCCGGCACCGGTTACCCGCGCGGCTGGCACACCATGGGCGGCGGCTTCGATCAACAGCGCAACCTGCAGCCTTCCCCGTTACCGGCGCGCGAGGATTACGGCGAGGCGCTCGAGTACGATTACGCCCAGCGGCTGTTCGAGGGCGGGAAAAAGCCGGTCATGCCGCACAAGGACGCCAAGTACCTGCCCAACTGGGACGAGGATGTCGGCGGCTGGGATCCGAACAATCCCTACTTCTTCTACCTGCCGCGCATCTGCAATCACTGCACCCACCCGGCCTGCCTCGAGGCCTGCCCGCGCAAGGCGATCTACAAGCGCACCGAGGACGGCATCGTGCTGATCGATCAGCAGCGCTGCCAGGGTTACCGCTACTGCATCAAGGCCTGTCCGTACAAGAAGATTTACTTCAACGAGGTCACCGGCAAAAGCGAGAAGTGCATCTTCTGCTATCCGCGCCTGGAGAAGGGCAAGGTCAACGCCTGCGCCGCGCAGTGCCCGGGACGCATCCGCTTTGTCGGCATCCTCGATGATCCGGAATCGCCGGTGCACAAACTGGTACGCAAGCACCAGGTCGCACTGGGGCTTTTCCCGGAGAAAGGGACCGAGCCGAATGTCTACTATGTCCCGCCCTTCAATCCGCCGAAGACGGGCAATTATGGCAAAAGCATCCTCGATGACCCGCGCCTGCCGCTGGACTATCTGAAGTATCTCTTCGGTCCCAAGGTGGTTGGCGTGATTTCGTTCCTCGAAGGCGAACTGAAGCGCGCCCAGTCGGGGCAGACCAGCGAGGTGCTGCAGTTGCTGATTGGCCGTGATGAGCATGTCCGCTATCGCATCGTTCCCGATCTGGTCCGTCGCGATGCGCCCCCGGAGGTTCAGGAGCGCACCGATCCATCCAAACCGGCGGGCCCCGCCATCGAGAAGAAGGGGAGCCGCGAGTTGCCCGCGTCGGCGCCGGGGCATGCGTCGCTGGGGCCAACCGATGCCGATCCGGTGACCGCCGCGGTCAGCGAGGCCTTTGGCCTGGGCGCGGCCGGCTCGATTGCGCCGGCCGCCGGCGCCTGCGGCAGTTGCGCCATCAGCAAACTGTGCGCCTCCAGCGCCGAATACGGCGGACCCGGCGAAAGCGCGGAGGGATTAATCTCATGGTACTAAGTCGCGTATTGATAACCGCCGCCATTCTCTTGCCGGCCTTCTCCACGGCCGCGGCGCAGACCGGAGCAGCCTCCGGTGAACCGGCGTTGCCGTTGGCGGCAGCAGTGACAACATCGCCGGCGTCCGCCATCCTCGCCGATGATGCTGCGGTCTGGGGCGCCGTGTCCCCGCAACCACTGCATCTGAATCACACGCCGCCGCTTTATGACACCGATCCACGCGATGACGGGCACCGCCCGCGGGCGTCGATACAACTTTTGCGCGCCGACACGACGCTTTATGTGCGCCTCGTCTGGGAGGACGCCACTGTCGACAGCATCCCGATGGCCAAACGCTATGTCGATGGCGGCGACTCGGCGATCTACAAGCGGCAGTCCGAGGTCATTGACCGCTTCCGCGATGCCGCCTGCGTGATGATGCCGCGGGCGCAGACGGCGGTCACGCCGTCACTGGTCATGGGCGATGTCAATCATCCTGTCGCCTTGTACTACTGGCGCAACGGCGAGGGGTTTGTCACCGGGACCGCCGCCGGACGCGGCTCGACAGCGCTTTCGACCACCGTGTTTGCCGGACATGCGCGTCATGCGAATGATCAATGGCAGGTGATCTTCGCCGTGCCGATGACTCAGACCCCACAGCCGCTGGCCATCGCCCTCTGGGACGGCAGTCGTCAACATCGTGATGGCCTGAAGTACTACAGTCTCTGGTATGAGGTGACACCATGACCTCCGATCCCGGCGCCGGGGCGCGGGAGTGGGCCGCGGCCTTTGCCTTCACGCACGCGCTGTTCCGCAAACCGTCGCCGGAGCAACATGCCTGGCTGCACTCAATGGAATGCCGGCATGCCTGGCGCGAGCTGGCCGGCGCATCAGGTGTTGTTGAAAGTCTCGATGTGCCGGAGCTCTTTGACGATTTCGCCGAACGATTCATCGCCACCTTCGATGTCGGCACGCCGGCGCCGCCGGTGCCGCTGATCGAATCGCACTACAACAAGCGCGAGCCGATCCCGCGCATCCTGCATGAGAACATCCTGTTCTACCGCCAGTTCGGCGTTCAGCTGCGCGACAGCGCCCTGGAAAGCGCCGATCATCTGCGTCATCAGTTGGAGTTTGTCCGCCACCTCCTGACCTATCTGGCGGAGATGGAAATCCGGGGTGACCATGATCGCGCGGGACAGGCACGTCAGGCCTGCCGCGAGTACACCCGACGGCATCTGTGCAGTTGGCTGCCGGAGGCCATCGCAGCGGCCGCTGATGCCCCGCTCGCAATGGCCCAGCCGGCGCTGCAATTGGCCGGCGCCTTGGCCGGGGCGGTCACGGAGTTGCCCGAAAGCGAATCACCGGCGGCGAACACGTCGCCCACAAAGGAGAAGTCTCCATGTTCGGTTTAGGCGCGCAGGAACTCCTGCTCATACTGCTGGCGCTCATCCTCCTGTTCGGCGCCAACAAGATCCCGCAACTGGCCCGCGGCCTCGGCCAAAGCGTTCGCGAGTTCCGCCGCGGCATGTCGGAAACACAGTAGTCCACTCGCCATCGGTGGTCCTGTGCCGCCAGGTGCCCACCGCTTGCGGTGGGTGACTCCATAACGCGAGATCGTCTCAATTCGCCAGGCGTTCCTTTCCTTCCGTCTTCTGGCAGGTGGGTGACCTGCCCACAGCAAGCTGAGGGGCACCCGGCAAGGTCCGGCACCAGGGGCAGCTCTACCCGGGGGAGCAGGATGCCATCGTGGACAAGCGGATCTTCCGAGAGGTGCAGAAACTGCTCCAGCTCAACTCGCAGAACAGGGGGGCGGACACAAGGAACAAGCATGGTGCCCTGCTCCGGGGACTGCTCAAGTGCGGCCACTGTGGGGCGGCCATGGCCCACACCTACACCCAGAAGGGCAACCGGCTCTACCGCTACTACATGTGCCTGACCAAGATGAAGCGGGGGAAAGATGCCTGTCCCACCCCGACCCTACCGGCCCAGGAGATCGAGGACTTCGTGGTGGAGCAGATCAAGACACTGGCCCGGGATCCGGAGTTGCAGCGGCAGGTGTTCCAGGAGGCCAGCAGTCAGCAGAAACAACAGGTCGCCCAGCTGGCGTCCGAGCGCAAGCGGCTCCAGCGGCAACTGCAAGCCCGGAAGGAAGAGGCAAGGCGGCTGGCAGGGGTGCTGGCACAAGCCAACGGGGACTCACCGACGATCCTGAAGCGGATCACCGAAGTCGAGACCGCATCGGCGACGATGACCGCCCGGATAGCCGATCTGGGCCGGGAGATGGCCGCCGCGCACCACAACATCGACTTCGAGCACCTGCGGGCCGCCCTCACCGAGTTCGACGCCATCTGGGAGGCGTTGACGCAGGCGGAGCAGGCCCGGCTTGTTAGCGGTTTGGTTGCGGCAGTAGCTTGCGATTTCAACGGAGTGATTGGCGTAAGCCTGTCCGTCGGTGCCAATCAGTCACTGACCTCAAATGCCCGATATTACAAAGTCCGTTGACATCTCGACCGATCTTGTTATAGTTAACAATAGTACGGCTTGCAGCGCCCAGGTGTGCCATCTTCCCGTGAGTTGTCTGGGCTCTCATTGAAATGCAGCCCCTTTAGGGCATTCCATGAACTGCCTTGGTAGAGCCATCTGCATCGCGAGCATCGGCGCGTTGCTTGCGCTTGTGCTAACTCTCGGGGGAGGTTTCGGTCCCGTTCTTGCCACAGAGAGAATTGACCCCGTTGTGCCGGGGTGGGTCCGGCTCGCCCAGGACTCTGTGAGAGGGGAAGTTGAGAGTGCTCTCTCTGGATCGCGAGGTGCCGGCGAGGCATGCCCACAAATACTCGAGTTTGAACTCTCCCACACCGTCGCCTCAGTTTACGAA